>CANJQZ010000177.1 GCA_947476515.1 Flavobacteriales bacterium | reverse complement strand
TAAGAGAACAACTTGATAGCCATTGTCTTGTACAGACTTATCTATGTGATTGCGACAAATATTAAATTCGCAACCAATAATCGGTATGATTTCTTTTTTATCAAAGGGAACCCCTTCTTTTTCAGCGACAATGCGTTCACGCTTTACACTTTGATTGTATTCATTTGCTGCCTTTTCAAAATGAAAAGCGGCCATCATATTTCCTGTGTCCGTTAATGCAACGGCGGGCATTCCTAAAGAAACAGCCTTTGAAATCAAAGCCTTTACATCTGTAGTAGATTGTAAAATAGAATGCTGGGTATGATTGTGCAAATGAACAAAGGGAATGTCTGTAAGTTCACCTAGATTATAAACAGTTGTCGGTGTTGTAGTCTTTACTTCTTTGGGCGCAATTAATTTGGCACTTTCAGCTTTTAGATTTAAGTGCTGTAAACCAATTAAAGGAATAGTTCCAGGATTAAGCGCATTAAATTGAGCTGAATATCCTTGGTCTTTATTGAGTTCGGTATTGGAAAAATAATTTTTTCTGACTAATTCTAAAAAACATCTTGTAGTTGCTTCGACATCCGCCGTTGCATTGTGTGCTTCTGAAAAAGATTCGTTAAATAAGAAGCGGTATAGTTCAGATAGCGTAGGGAGTTTAAATTTACCGCCTCTACCTCCTGGAAGTTGACATAATGTTGCAGTTTTTTCAGTACAGGTATCTAAAACTGGAAGGGTAAAAGGTGTGGCTTCTTGATTCCTAACATATTCACAACCCATCACATTAATATCAAAATTGACATTGTGTCCTACCACAAAATCAACTTTTTCTATTGCCTTTCTGAACAAGAAAAGTACATCTGACAATTCTTCTCCAGCCAACTCAGCCAATGCCGTCGAAATTCCATGTATTTCTTCCGCTTTAATTGGAATATTAAAACCAACTGGTTTGATTAAAAAATCTTTCTGTTCAACAAGTACACCATCAGCATCGTGGATTTGCCAAGCCAACTGAACCACTCTTGGCCAGTTCTCTACATCCGAAATAGGTGCATTAAAATTACGCGGTAAACCTGTTGTTTCAGTATCAAAAACCAAATACATAATTGGGAAAAATTGGAATTTTAAAGTTAAGGAAATTGTAAATTAAATCCCTATTTGTTGAAAACTAATTCTGAAATTAAGGTTGATTAATTTCTAACTGAGATTCCACTTCCCAATTGGCTCTTAATTTTATCGGTCTTTTAAACCATAACACTTGTTCTGCTTGTCGTTCCAATACAGGTTGAACGGGATCCCAAATTCCATTTTGATTTTCATCTAAAATAATTCGGAAATAATATTCACCTGGAATCAAATTCGTGAATACAAAATTACTTTTTCCCTCAATAATTTGGCTTCTAACTACCTCAGCACCTTTTACAAGTTCCAATACTCCTTTTGTGATGGTATCTGATAAAGTGACCTTTAAAGTACCGAAATCTTTAATAATTTGTCTTTTTAGAGAATAAGTCGCTGGATTATTAAAAGCTTCTGACATCCCTTTAACGGCATCTTTCTGTAGCTTAATGGAAAGTTTATTAGAATTCTTCCAATCAGCATAAATAAAGATTTTTTGTAATTGCCATCTAATGGAATCGATGAATATTGTAGTGCTATCAGCAGCATTAAGCAAGGTAAATTTAGAAGCATCAACTGCCATAACCTTATCATTTACCTCTAGTAACAGTGGAATTTCATTACTAAGCAATTGCTCTAATGCTTTTAACTTCACATTAATATTTAATTTACGGTCTTTCTCAGGAAATCGTAAGGAAATAGTATCCTGCTCATACACTAAGGATCCGTTATCTAGAGCCAAAGGTCCTGTAAAGAGAATCAAGCTATCTCTTTTTGGATAAAAATACGCATCTGAATTTACCGATTTGTCGATGTACTTAAGGTGATCAGGATTAAAATTTTCAGGTACATGCATCCCTATCATTCCGGGCGGAATAAATTTTACATTTTTAATTCTTGTTTCGGATAAAGGATGAGATAATCTTAAGACAAGTGTATCTGAAAAATCCTGATCCAATATCAAACTATTAAATAAGAATCCTTGCAATTCTTGTGCTTGAACCAACAAATCATTATTCACATCTTCAAACGCTTTCAGAAAATAGGTGCCTTCTGAAATATGACTTATAGTAGCTTTACCTTCGGCATCACTAGAAATAAAATAGCGGGGACGCAGTGCTGTTAAGGAGTCATACAAGCCAAAGAGTGCATTTTTTACTGGAGCATTGGTAAAAGCATTTTTAAGAAATACCGTCAGAGAAAGAGAATCAATGGTGGAACCTGTTGAGAAGACAATACTCATAATGGAGTCATTACCCTCTTTAACATCCTTGATTGCTTTGTTAAAATAGATGGAATAGGTGGTATTTTTTCTTAAGGCTTCTTCCCAATTAAGAATTAAGCTTTTTCTGTCAATTAAAGCATGCAATACAGCATCTGGTGGAACTATAATGATATTTTGCTCTGCCTTATTTAAAGTGAAATATTCATCGAAAGTAATTTTCAATTGCTTGTCATTAAAATTCAATTGATAATTTTCTGGTTGAATTTTCACAATTCTAGGAGCGACAACATCTTTTTGTCCACCCGTAATGGTTCCTATTTGCGCACAGGAGAACAAAATTAGACTAAAAATAAAAAGATATATTAATTTAAACATTCGCATATTTTTTCTAAATATTCTTGGTCTATCGCATCAAAATAATCGAGAGCACTACTGTCAACATCGAGGACCGCTACGAGCTCATGATTCACAAAAACTGGTACTACAATCTCACTATTAGACAAAGGACTACAAGCAATATGTCCTTCAAATTCATGTACATTGGGGACGCATATAGTTCGTTTCTGTTCCCAAGCACTGCCACAAACACCTTTACCTTTTTTTATCCTTGTACAGGCAACAGGACCTTGAAATGGACCTAGAACCAATTCATCTTCAAGCACGCGATAAAAACCTATCCAATGAAAATTAAAAACAGATTGGAGCGCAGCGCAGACATTTGCATAATTTGCAATACGATCCTTTTCATCTAAAAGTAGCGCGTGCAGTTGAGGTAATAAGTTCTTATACTTATCTTCCTTAATTATGCCAGTAATATGAATCTGTTCCAATGCAACTATTATTGGACAAAAATCACATTTTTAGTTGGATAAAACAAAAAGAAATTGTATATTCAATAAATATTAATAACCAATGTTCACCAAGCATGTCCTACGATAAAATATTATTTCTAGATATAGAAACTGTACCTCAAACTTATTCTTATCAAGATTTAGATGATAAGACAAAGGAATTATTTAACGCAAAGAATAGATTTGCACAAAATGAAGAGAAATCATTTGAAATGATTTACAATGAGAAAGGCGGAATACTTTCTGAATTCGGAAAAATTATTTGTATTTCCGTTGGGATGTTGCGCAACTCCACTTTAGGCAGAACGATTCGCTTAAAGTCATTTGCTCACGATGATGAAGAGACTTTATTGCTCCAATTCAAAAGACTTTTAGAAGACCATTACAACGGACATGATCATTTACTTTGCGGACACAATGCCAAAGAATTTGATTTCCCTTACCTCTGCAGAAGAATGCTGATTAATGGAATTGGCCTTCCGAACATTTTGAATTTAACAGGTAAAAAACCTTGGGAAATAAAACATGTGGACACGATGGAAATGTGGAAATTTGGAGATTACAAAGCATACACTTCTTTATCACTTCTGTGTCATGTATTTGAAATTCCAACACCTAAAGACGATATTACTGGAGCGGATGTAGCCAGAGTTTATTATGAAGAGAAAGATTTAAATAGGATTAGAATATACTGCGAGAAAGATGTCATTGCGCTCATCCAATTGTACCTCAAAATGAATGGTGAAAGTTTGGTTTCAGAGGCAAATATTAGTTCAGCGGGGGAATAAATTGATTTAATAAATCCATGAATTTTTGTCTCGATACAAATGTAGCACCTAAGCTTTCAAGATGTTTCGTATGCATTTGACAATCTATGAGTTCAATCCCTTTACTTTCCAACAACTTTACCCAATGAATAAATGCAAATTTACTGGCATTGCTGGCATGACTAAACATACTTTCCCCGAAAAAAACTTTTCCCAGCAAGACACCATAAAGTCCACCCACTAATTTTCCGTCCAACCAAGCTTCAGCAGAAAAAGCGGTTCCAGATAAATGCAAACGCGAATAAGCTTCTATCATACTATTGGTAATCCAAGTGCCGCCTTGATCTTTGCGTTCAATTTTCTGACAAGCGCGAATAACTTGTTCAAAATCGGAATTTACTTTAAATTCAAACTGTCCTTTTTCTAAGATTTTTCGCATACTTTTTGAAATCTTCAAATCCTTCGGATAAAGGACAAAACGAGGGTCAGGATGCCACCAAAGCGGCAAACTTTCTTCCAACCATGGAAGTTCATCCTCAAACCATGGAAAAATACCTGAACGATATGCTAATAGTAATCTTTCTTCACTCAAGTCTCCACCGTAGGCAAGTAAACCATCTTCTTGAGCTTCCTCAGGAGGAGGAAACCAAATTTTATCATCTAGTAAGCTTAATTTTGACACAAGAAAAAATCCTTAATTTGTTGACATTAGCGTAATAAATTTGGAACAGACTGGATAAGTAGAGATAAAATTAATAATTCCTTGTCTTTGTGTTTTTGATAAAGAATTTAT
>CANJQZ010000176.1 GCA_947476515.1 Flavobacteriales bacterium | reverse complement strand
TTTAGAATATAATCTCTCGTTCCTTCAGTGAAGGCATACTGTAAATCTGTATCTAAATTCATTTTTATCACACCGTATGTAATTGCTTCTCTAATTTCATCGACAGAAGAACCTGAACCACCATGAAAAACAAAATCAATTGGATTTGGTCCTGTATTAAATTTTTGCTGAACAAAAACCTGAGAATTTTTAAGAATAATAGGTGTCAAAAGGACATTTCCTGGTTTATAAACGCCATGAACATTTCCAAATGCAGCTGCTATGGTAAATCTTGGTGAAATTTTCATCAATTCTTCATAGGCGTAAGCTACCTCCTCCGGTTGTGTATACAATTTAGCATTATCAACATTTGAATTGTCTACTCCATCTTCTTCCCCACCTGTAATACCTAATTCAATTTCTAAAGTCATGCCCATTTTGGACATACGCTCTAAATACGATTTACAAATCTCTAAATTTTCAACGATAGACTCTTCAGAAAGATCAATCATGTGAGAACTGTATAGAGGTTTACCGTGTACTGCAAAGAATTTCTCTCCAGCAGTTAATAAACCATCAATCCAAGGCAACAGATTTTTAGCACAATGATCTGTATGTAAAATAACCGTCGCTCCGTATAATTCGGCAACTTCATGTACATGCATTGCACCACTAATCCCACCAGCAATGGCAGCGCGCTCCTTATCGTTGGACAAGCCTTTTCCTGCATAATAGATACAACCTCCATTTGAAAACTGCACTATAACAGGTGCATTAAGTTTTGCGGCGCATTCTATAACGGCATTAACAGAAGAAGTACTGGTAACATTTACAGCCGGCAGCGCAAAGCCATTTTCTTTGGCGGTTCTGAAAATTTCTTGAACTTGATCACCTGTTGCAACACCAGGAAGAATCGAATGAGACATATTTGTTGTTTTGATTGATAGTGCAAATTTAGAAAATTAGAGGAAATAAGAACTAAAAATTAATGTGAAAAAAAATCTTAAATATTTATACTAAGAATAAAAATGATTCGTTTTGAACAAAACTTTAAATCTGCCTATGATCCAAAAATTTACTCCCGAAATTCAAGGTACAACTAAAACGAAAATACAAGTTGCTCCATCAGTTCTAAACTTTATTCTTAATTACAGTAAATCCTTAGAAGTGAAAAAAATTCAAAAACAAATTATTGTGATTCACAAGAATTAAAGAAACGCCGAAAGGCGTTTTTTTGTTTATAATTTGTTCATTTGTAAAAAATAAAGATGACTAAATTATTTTACGGACTGATTTTCATTTTATTCATCAGTCAATATCAAGCGCAAGATTGTCCTATTTTACCTACACCGGTTGTCTATACAACTCAAGCAGGCTCCTTAAATTTCTCTAATAATTTAGCAGTTGATTTGACGAATTTAAACCAAAATTTAAAAGCTCAACTCATTGCATTAGCGGATACTTACCACCAACTTAAAATTGAAACCAGTCAAGTTAAATCATTGATTATCTTCAAAAAATTAGAGAATGTCAAGCAAGATTCCTATAGCATTAATGTCAATGAATCCATTATTATTTCCTACTCCAGTGATCGTTCTTGTTACTATGCCTTTCACACTTTGATGCAAATGATTCAAAAAAATAATGCCAACGACAATGAATTTTCAATTTCAAAATCCTTTGTTAAAGATTACCCTTCTTACCAATGGAGAGGATTGCATCTTGATGTGGCAAGACATTTCTTTAGTGTTGAGGAAGTTAAACGCTTCATTGATCAGATGGCCATCTATAAGTTCAATGTTTTTCATTGGCATTTAACTGATGATCAAGGTTGGCGCATAGAAATAAAAAAATATCCCAAACTAACCAATATAGGCGCTTGGCGGGATTCGACTGTTGAAAATCATTTTACAACAGCACCAAGAACATACAAAAAGGAAAGATACGGAGGATTTTACACCCAATTAGAAATTAAAGAAATTGTTGCTTATGCCCAAGAGCGTTACATTACGGTTGTTCCGGAAATTGAAATGCCAGGACATGCTAGAGCAGCATTAGCGGCATATCCCATGTATTCATGCTCAGGAATTCAGCAAGAAGTTCCGGGACTTTGGGGGATATTTGATGATATTTTTTGTGCAAAAGAGGAAAGCATTGTATTCCTACAAGATATTCTTTCAGAGGTCATTCCTTTATTTCCTGGTGAATTTATTCATATTGGAGGAGATGAAGCACCAAAAACCAGATGGCATAACTGTGCAAAATGTCAGGCGATTATGAAAGAACAAAAGCTTAAAGACGAGCATGAATTGCAGAGTTATTTTATCCAAAGAATGGATAAATACCTCCTTTCAAAAGGAAAAAAATTAATAGGTTGGGATGAAATATTAGAAGGCGGACTTTCTCCGAATGCAGCTGTAATGTCCTGGCGTGGTTTTGATGGTGGAATTGAAGCAGCAAATCAAGAACACCAAGTCGTGATGTCGCCCGGATCACATTGTTATTTTGATCATTACCAAGGTAAAGGAAGTGAAGAACCTCTTGCCATTGGTGGCTTTACACCTCTAGAGAAAGTTTATGACTTTCAACCTATACCCAGAGGATTAGATTCTTTCAAGGCATCCTATATATTAGGTGGACAAGCAAATTTGTGGACGGAATATATTCCTGATTTTAATCAACTGATGTACATGACTTACCCGAGGGCAATTGCTTTAAGTCAAGCGCTATGGTGTGAGGATCTACCTAAATATGAGCTCTTTGAAAAAACTTTAATTAACAAACATCTTGACCTGCTTACAGCAAATAAAATAAACTACTCCCCTACCTTTTTAAAACCAAATTTCAGTTTTACAAGAACGAATACAGGTATTGATTTCAAGGTGAAATCAAAGTCCAATGAGGAACAATTTGAATTTAAAGACAGAAGTGATTCTTCCCTTAATGTAAATTTTAAAGGGTCTTATGACTTGCCGATCAATAGAACGAGAGGAATAAAAAAACTTACTTATTCGGTAAATTCTTTTACAACAGGCATCCAGAAAAACATAGCAATTACGAATAATCCATGTTTAGGTGTTCCGGTTGTGTATCTTACAAAACCTAGTAACCAATACAATAATGGTGACTTAACATTAGTAGACGGACAATTTGGTGCAAGACCATGGAAGGGAAATGAATGGATTGGATTTGATACATCGGTTGTGGTTATTGAAATAGATTTAACCAAAAAACAAAGAATTGATAGTTTACAAGTTAGTTTTTTAAAAGATGAAAACTCTTGGATTCATTTACCTTGCACCATTGAATTTCAAGATTTAAAAACTAAAAAAGGCAAAGGAATTGGAGCAGCTCCAAATTTCTACGATGAAAGACAAGTTTTATACATCGGAAAGAAAGTTCAAAAATTTACAATTACCATTAAAACTTTAGATCAAATACCTGAAGGTAAACCCGGAGCAGGATCACATCCATGGCTTTTTATAGATGAGATTTCAATTAAAAATAAATAATGAAATTGAAGGTAGAACTAAATAAAAAAACTTAGTTTATGAAAAAAATAATATTTCTAATACTCTTATTCCTTTCTCAAAACCAAGTTTTTGCACAAGCAAATTCGAAATTCGATAAAGATCCCGGTGTTTTTAGTTTAGGAGTGCGGTCTACTTTTTCAGCCTTTAATGATGGGGTCGAAAATAAAGTTGGCAGTGGTGTTGGTGGACAATTCAGGTTAAGGTTTTCAGAAAAAGTTAATAGCGACTGGTTTTTTGATTATTTAACCAGTGATATTGGTAATTATGCCCACCGTACAGATTATCATATTGGTTGGAGTGTACTCTATTATCCATTGGAAAATGATCTTCATTTATTCAAGCCCTATATCCTAGCAGGTCATTGCTTTGATTACTCCAAAATTCAAGCGAATACCAATCAATTTGACTATGCTGAACGCTGGAGTTCGGCAGTTCAAGCTGGATTAGGAACTCATGTAAGATTAACGGAGCGACTTGACCTTTCTTTGACAGCACAATATATGTGTCATTTAGGCAAACATTTACATGCTGAATGGGTTAACAATCAAGTGAGTTATTTTGAGGAGAGAGGTTCAAGTTTAGAAGGTCATTTACTCATGAATGCAAGTATAAATTACAAAATTGGGAAATTATGGGGAAGAAAATAAGCCTTGTTTTAGCACTAGTTTACACCTCTTTTATTTTTGGTCAAACTAAAGTAAATAACTATCCACTACTTAATTTTTCAGGCACCATCAGTCCTGGAAAGTTTACCAGTCAAAAAGCAACTGCAATTCATCTTAATGGATTTCTTGAGTATACTTTAGATCGTAAATATAGCGTGAGAGGTGATGTTTATAAATTTATTCAAGGAGCAGCAAGCTCCAGTAATTTGGTTTTACCCTATCAAATGAATCAACTTTATGTAGGGGCTTTCCGAAGCTTTGGCAAAAACAATTGGAGACAATATATCGGATTTCAACCCGGAATTACTGTGAGTCGGGATTTACTTTCAAGCTACAACAAACCACAAATTAATCCTTCTTATGGATTTAAAGTCGGGAGTTCTTTTTCCTTTTATAAATATTTTAATTTCTATCTTGATCTTAGTTTTAATAAAACCCAACTTAGAGGTCTGCACTCGGGTCCGAATAATTTGAATGAATTTTTACTATCAGGCGGATTAGGATTTCAAATACCCAGAAAGATTAAAAAAGTGCTTTACCCTCACTGGATGTAATCCAGAT
>CANJQZ010000175.1 GCA_947476515.1 Flavobacteriales bacterium | reverse complement strand
CCACCCTGCATCTGATTTGTAATCTGCGAAGTAAATCACGATATCTGCATCCGATTTATAATCGCAAAAATAAATAGGGAATTTGGCGTCTGATTTATAATTGGTAAAAAACCACAATCCATCATTACCTGTAGCATCAGATTTATAAGGACATTTATATACTACCAAATCAGCATCAGACTTATACTGTGCTACAAAGACTTTGACTTTGGCGTCTGATTTATATTGCACACTAAAAACTGTTTGTGCCTTAACATTCGAAAATATAATTGTGAAGAACACACAAATTGGCAAGATGATTATTTTCATTCCTTATTATTTTTTTAGTGAAGATATGCAATAGAGATTAAAACCTTTCTATTATTTTATTATTTTTCGTAATTACTAATATAATCCTATTAAAAAAAGGATGTTCAAAACTAAAGACTACTACACAAATTTTAGGCCAAAAAAAGTAGAGATTTGTTTAAAATAAACCTATGAAAATTAAGACTCTTTTTGGAATTTCAATGGTATGCATTGCCATTAGCGCATGTGTTCCAGCAAAAAAATTCAAGGAACTTGCTGAAAAAGAACGGGTTTGTTCAGAAGAACTTGAAAAATACAAACGAAGTAGCTTGGATTATGAATCTAAAGCAAAAGAATATCAAGTACTTTATGATGTTTTGACCAAAGACATGAATAAAATCAAAAAAGACACTTCTATTTTAGGGGCGCGTCTGCGTGATTTACAAAGAGAACATAAGATTTTATTGAGTTCTCATGAGGCACTTGAAAAGTCCTTTGAAACCTATAAGTCTATGGGAGCTAAGGAAACATCAGCACTTCAAAAACAGTTGGAAGCAAAAACTATTGAGGTACAAAGAAAAAGTGATGCTTTATTAGATCTTGAAGCTGAATTAAAAAGCAAACAGAAATTGTTAGAAGAACGCGAACAAAGGGTAAATGAATTAGAAGAAATGTTGCAAAGACAAGAAGCGTCTTTAAAAGCACTAAAAGATAAAGTTGCCGCTGCTTTAATTGGCTTTGAAAATAAAGGCTTAAAAGTTGAACAGAAAAACGGAAAAATCTATGTGAGTCTGGAGGCAAAATTATTGTTCAAATCGGGAAGTACTGTAGTAGAACAGGAAGGCAAAAACGCATTGGTTGAGATTGGAAAGGCCTTAGAGAATGAGAAAGAATTAGAAATCGTTGTAGAGGGGCATACGGATTCAGATAAATTAAATAGCGCAAGTATGCCTAGAAATAATTGGGAATTGTCCGTGTTACGCGCTACTGCCGTAGTTGAAATATTGCTAGCCAATTCTGGGATGTTACCCAATCAAATAATGGCAGCTGGTCGTGGAGAATTTCATCCAATAGATCCTAACGATAAAGCAAAGAATAGGAGAATTGAAGTAATTATCTCTCCAAATTTAGATGCTCTATTTGAAATTATTTCAAATAATTAAATTAGAATTAATTTTATATTATGAAACCCTATTGCAATTCGTTCGTATTTGCATAGGTTGCCAAAAAAAATTACTTTTGCGCACCAAATTTTTTAATAAACATATATTTTACTTATGAAATCAATGGAATCAATAATGATTTATGTGCCAATTGTAATGGCAATTATTGGCTTGCTATTTATGGCAATCAAAAGATCTTGGGTCTTGAAACAAGACGCAGGGGATGGAAAAATGAAAGAAATAGCGGATTATATCTACGAAGGCGCTTTAGCATTTTTAAAAGCTGAATATCGTTTGTTGGCTATTTTTGTTGTACTTTCAAGTGTTGTTCTCGCTGGAATTTCATTCATTGTTCCCACAACACATATATTAATAGTAGTAGCATTTATTTTCGGTGCCTTTTTCTCTGCTTTAGCGGGAAATATGGGAATGAAAATTGCAACTAAAACAAATGTTCGTACCACTCAAGCGGCCAGAACAAGTTTGCCACAAGCATTGAAAGTTTCTTTTGGCGGTGGAACCGTTATGGGACTGGGAGTTGCTGGATTAGCAGTTTTAGGTCTTACAGCTTTCTTTATTTTCTTCTTTAACTACTTTATGGGTGGTAATTGGGCAAATGGTGGAACTGAAAAAATGACAATCGTTTTGGAAACGCTAGCAGGGTTCTCTTTAGGAGCTGAATCAATCGCATTATTTGCGCGTGTTGGTGGAGGTATTTATACGAAAGCGGCCGATGTTGGAGCTGACTTAGTTGGAAAAGTAGAAGCAGGAATTCCTGAGGATGATCCACGCAACCCTGCTACTATTGCAGATAATGTTGGTGATAATGTTGGTGATGTTGCCGGAATGGGAGCTGATTTATTTGGATCTTATGTTGCAACAGTTTTAGCAGCAATGGTACTAGGTAATTATGTGATTAAAGATAATGGCGGATTTATTAATGATGCCTTTGGTGGAATTGGAGCAATTTTATTACCTATGTCAATTGCAGGTATTGGTATTGTTATTTCTATTCTTGGAACTTTATTAGTTAAAATTAAAAGTAATGATGCTAAGGAAGCACAAGTTCAAACAGCATTAAACATTGGAAATTGGGTTTCAATTGCCTTGGTTGCAGTTTCTTGTTTCTTTTTAGTGAATTGGATGCTACCTGCAAAAATGAATATGAATTTTTACGGAGAAGGTTTACAATCTATTTCTTCCATGCGTGTTTTTTATGCTGCATTAGTTGGTTTGGTTGTTGGAGCTGTTATTTCTTCGGTTACTGAGTATTACACAGGCTTGGGTAAAAAACCAATTCTTAAAATCGTTGAAAAATCAAGTACTGGAGCAGGAACCAATATTATTGCAGGTTTGGCAACGGGAATGATTTCTACTTTCCCTACCGTTATCTTATTTGCTGCTGCAATTTGGACTTCTTATTCATTCGCCGGTTTCTACGGTGTAGCTTTGGCTGCTTCCGCAATGATGGCTACAACTGCTATGCAATTGGCAATCGACGCTTTCGGACCAATTTCTGATAATGCTGGTGGTATTGCTGAAATGAGTGAATTACCAAAAGAAGTTCGTGAGCGCACTGACATCTTGGATTCAGTGGGTAACACTACCGCCGCAACAGGTAAAGGTTTTGCTATTGCTTCTGCTGCTTTAACTTCTCTTGCTTTATTTGCTGCTTATGTAACATTTACTGGTATTGATGGGATTAATATTTATAAAGCACCCGTTTTAGCGATGTTGTTTATTGGAGCAATGATTCCTGTAGTATTTTCTGCATTAGCAATGAATTCTGTAGGTAAAGCTGCAATGGATATGGTACATGAGGTGAGAAGACAATTTAGAGAAATCCCGGGAATTATGGAGGGAACTGGTAAACCAGAATATGCTAAATGTGTAGATATTTCTACTAAAGCTGCCTTAAGAGAAATGATGTTGCCGGGAGTATTAACCATTGGCTTCCCTATCGCAATTGTAATTTTAGGGGTATTGATTTATCCTGACAATTACAAATTGGTTGCTGAAATGTTAGGTGGATATATGGCTGGTGTTACAGTATCTGGTGTGTTATGGGCAGTGTTCCAAAACAATGCAGGTGGTGCTTGGGACAATGCTAAAAAATCTTTCGAAGCAGGTGTTATGATTAATGGTGAAATGACCTATAAAGGTTCTGAGGCACATAAAGCTGCAGTAACTGGAGATACGGTTGGTGATCCATTTAAGGATACTTCAGGTCCATCCATGAACATCTTAATTAAATTAACTTGTTTGATCGGTCTTGTAATCGCGCCTATTTTAGGAAGTGGTTCTGAATCAAACTCAAGTAAGGATGTTAACAAGGATAAATGTGAAATGAATGAAGGTAAATGTAATCGTTCTACTTGTGATGATGATGATGATGATTGCAAAGGAGATGATAATGACGCCTGTGATGACAAAAAAATGGAATGCGAAGGAGAAACATCTTGTCACAAAATGGACAATATGATAGGCAAATGTGATATGTCAAAATGTGCCAAAATGACTAAAGATGAATGCGCTAAAATGTGTGATGAAAAAGGATGTTCTAAAGAAGAAAAAAAGATGTGTCTTTCTCATTATGGAAAAGATGGTAAATTTTTAGGAAATACAAATGCTGATTGCAAAAAGAATAAAAAGGATTGTTGCAAAGGACATTAATTAATTTTTGAATACTTCAAAAGCCACCTTAGGGTGGCTTTTTTTGTTAATGGACCTATCTAATTTATAACCCCGAAGGGGTTAAACATGAATAGCTGGATGAAATCCAGCGACATAAATTAAATAGTTTCCATTATAAATAATTTATAACCCCGAAGGGGTTAAATATCAATTGCGTTAAACATAAAATATATCCCTCCTTTTTGGTATGTATTTTTATTTAAAATCATGACAAAAAGATGCTGTTCTTAGATAACAATCAGACAATATTTTTTGCTTTGTCAAACACATAGTATTAATTTTATGAGGTGAATTCAAATAAAGACTTTTTTGAACAGGTACATCAAGTAGCACGACTCATTCCCTATGGACGCGTTACCACCTATGGTGCCATCGCCAATTACTTGTCTCTTAAGTCTGCTGCCAGAATGGTGGGATGGGCAATGAATGCAGCACATAAATTTCCCGATATTCCAGCACATCGAGTAGTGAATAGAATTGGCGTGCTCAGTGGAAAATTTCATTTCCCTCAACCCAATAGCATGGAACTACTATTAAATAATGAAGGAATTCAGATCCAAGACAATCAGATCATAGATTTTGATAAATATTTTTGGGATCCAACAATAGAATTAGCTTT
>CANJQZ010000174.1 GCA_947476515.1 Flavobacteriales bacterium | reverse complement strand
TCTTGTTCAAGATCTACTAATTTTCCTACGGTTGGTGCTTTTCAAGCCAATAATGCAGGTGGACAAGACGCGGTTGTATTTAAGTTGAACACCAATTTCACCAACCTAATTTTCTCTTCCTATTATGGTGGAAGTTTGAATGATGCCTGCTATTCCATAAAGATAGATACCTTAAATCAAATGTTCTTTACCGGAGGCACTTCCTCGAATAATTTGCCGGGCACCACTAATGGTTTTAATCCTACCTATCAAGGAGGTAAAGCAGATGGATTTATAACAAAAATCAACGCTTTAGGGAATACAATATTAAACGCAAGTTATATAGGTAAGACCAATTATGATCAATCTTTATTTGTTGAAATTGATAGAAATAACAATATTTTCCTTCTAGGGCAATCTTTAGGAGGTGTTTTTCCAGTTTTCAATGCGACTTATAGCAATCCCAATAGCAGTCAATTTATTATAAAATTAAATAATGGTTTAACGACTAATTTAGCTTCAACAGTAATTGGAAATGGATCAACAGGCATTAATATTTCTCCTTCTGCTTTCTTAGTAGATATTTGTGGTAATATTTATGTATCTGGTTGGGGAGCCAATATTCTTCAAAGTGTTCCTTTGGGAGGCATGCCGATAACATCCAATGCTTTTCAATCCACCACCACTGGATTTGATTTCTATTTAATGGTGCTGGAAAGAGACTTTTTGGGCTTGTTATATGCGACCTATATTGGTGGACCTGTAGCACACGAACATGTAGATGGCGGAACATCTAGGTTTGATAAAAATGGTGTGGTCTATCAGTCTGTTTGTGGTGGCTGTGGAGCCAATAGTGATTTCCCAACAAGTCCGGGAGCGTGGTCGGCAACCAATAACAGTTCGAACTGTAATAATTTGATATTTAAATTTGATTTTCAACTCATTCCCCATGCTCAATTCTCTACCAATTCCACCATTGGCTGTGAGGATTTTCAGGTGACTTTCCAAAATTTCTCATCGCTTTCTGATGAATATCTATGGGATTTTGGAAACAATAATACTACCTCAACTATATTTAATCCCACCGTCTTATACTCCGAACCTGGGCAGTATGATGTTTATTTATATGTTACCGATAGTGTTTGTTTACTTACCGATACAGCTTATATTTCAATAACAGTATTGGATTCAATCACCTTTAATTTATTGGATACGATCAATTTATGTTCATCAGTTCCTTACACTTTAAATGTCTCGCCAAATGGAACAAACAACACCTACATTTGGTCATTAAATTCCAATTTTTCTGTTCCACTCAATGCTCCTCAAAATTCATCCATTCTCGTTTCCCAAGCTGGAATGTATTATGTCAGTGTGAGCAACGGTGTTTGTTCTAGAATTGATAGTGTTTTTGTCGCTTTTGACATTCCTATCACTGCCGATTTTAGTCCTGATATTGCTTCAGGTTGTACCCCATTACAAGTTCAATTCGATAATTCATCAAGTGTAACGACCGATTTTTATTGGGATTTTGGAAATGGAATAATAGACTCAGTTAATTACAATCCATCAATGACTTATACATCCCCTGGGCAATATCAAGTGCAGCTTATTATTAGCGATAGTGTTTGTAATGGATCAGATACTGCCTATTACACCATCAATGTTGCTCCGTCAATTGCTGTTGTACTTGAGGATATTATTTATTTGTGTAACAACACAGCGATAACGATTAGTCCTTTAGTTTCAGGCTTAGCAACTTCCTTTATTTGGTCTACCAATGCCCAGTTTTCAGATACCCTAAATGCAAGTATTCTTGATACTTCCTTATTGTTAATTAATCCGCAGACTATAAGCTATTATTTTCAAGCAAATAATGGTACTTGTTCGGTAATTGATAGTGTGGAAGTTCAAATATTTAGTGATCAATTGACTATGGTGGCTCCAGCTGCTATCTGTTTGGGTGAAACAGGAAGTGTTTCGATTAACAATAATTCAAGTGAAACTTTTACCTATTCTTGGTCTCCTTTAAATTGTATCTTGAATCCAAACAATGGACCGACTGTTAATGTACAACCAACCTTCTCGCAGTATATATATGTCGAAGCAACTTCTGCCAATAATTGTGTTGTCAATGATAGTATTTTCATTCAAGTATCTTATTTAGATCCTAGTTTGGTTATTGCAAGTGCTCAACCTAATTTAGTTCTTCCTGGTGCACAAGTTTCTTTACTGGGAGCGCCATCCGGAATGAATAGTTATTCATGGTCTCCAAGTATTAGTCTTGTTAATCCTTCACTTCAAAATACCAACGCAACAGTTGAGACGACTACCATTTTTACTTTAACAGTTTCGAACGGTGTTTGTACCCGAAGTGATACAACGCTTGTTCGTGTTTATGAGATTATTTGTGATGCTCCTTATATCTTTGTTCCCAATGCATTTTCTCCTAATGGAGATGGAAACAATGACATTTTATATGTAAGAGGATTATGGGTTGAAAAAATAATATTTAGAATTTTTGATCGATGGGGAGAGCTGGTATTTGAGTCTAATAGTATTTCAAATGGTTGGGATGGGGTGTTTAAGGATAAAAAATTACCGCCAGATGTTTACGATTATTATTTAGATATCACTTGTGTTGGTGGACAACAAACCATCACAAAAGGAAATGTAACATTAATGAAATAAGAAAAATGAAAAAAATTATAAGCTCAAAGTCAGAAGCATTTTTAACTAAATATTTAAATAATGCAAGTCCAACCGGATTTGAATCGGAGGGACAAAAATTATGGTTGTCCTACATTCAACCTTATGTTGATGAGTATTTTGTAGATAATTATGGATCAGTAGCAGGAGTGATCAATCCCGGAATGGATTATAAAGTTGTAATTGAAGCACATGCCGATGAAATTTCATGGTTTGTACATTATATTACTAAGGATGGATTTATCTATTTAAGACGAAATGGTGGGTCCGATCATATGATTGCTCCTTCAAAAAGAGTAAAAATTCATACTGATAAAGGAACTGTTCAAGCAGTATTTGGATGGCCTGCCATACACATGAGACATGCAAAGGAAGAAACACCTAGTATGAAAAATATTTTTTTAGATTGCGGTTGTGCCAGTAAAGCAGAAGTAGAAGCCTTGGGAGTTCATGTTGGATGTGTTGCTACTTTTGAAGATGAATTTATTATTTTGAATAAAAACAAATATGTTGGTCGCGCTTTGGATAATAGAATCGGAGGATTTATGATTGCTGAGGTTGCCCGCTTATTAAAAGAGACCAAGACTAAATTACCTTTTAGCTTGTATATTGTTAATGCAGTTCAGGAAGAAATTGGCTTGCGCGGAGCTGAGATGATAGCACATAAGATCAAACCAGATTTGGCTTTGATTACAGATGTTTGTCATGATACCGCTACTCCAATGGTGGATAAAATTGAAAATGGAGACCAACAATCAGGATTAGGTCCCGTATTGACTTATGGTCCTGCTGTTCAAAATAATTTCTTAAAACAAATTATTAAAGCTGCGACGGACAACAAAATTCCTTTTCAGCGTGCCGCAGTTTCAAGATCGACAGGTACAGACACTGATGCTTTTGCTTATTCCAACGAAGGGGTGCCAAGCGCACTGATATCTTTGCCTTTACGCTATATGCATACCACAGTAGAGATGGTTCAAAAGGAGGATGTGGAACATTGTATCAAGTTGATTTTTGAGACACTTAAAACGGTTAAAAAAGGTCAAGATTTTAGGTATTTAAAATAGTATTTCATTTTTCTTAGGTGCTTGATGAAATATGTTAACATAGATTTAACTCCTTTTTTCATTACAATGCCTTTAGAAACAAATAGTTTAGACTAACTTTGCCAAAAAATAAAGATTATAATATGCGTTTATTGCTTTTGTCAGTTGTTGCATTATTGGGTTTTTTAAATCCGGTTTTCTCGCAATCGCTTATTATAAACGAAGTTTCTCAAGGGCCAACCGGTGTTAAGGAATATGTAGAATTATTGGTAATCCCAAGTTTAAATCCTGTTCCTTGTACTCCCGCTACACTAGATTTACGGAATTGGATTTTGGACGATAACAATGGTTATTTTTCCAATGGTCCAAGTTCTGGTGAAGGAATTGCCTCTGGATGTCTTCGATTTGCCAATTCCACTTTTTGGTCCGCTATCCCTGTTGGGACATTAATTGTAGTTTATAATGATGCAGATGTTAATTCTGCAATTCCTCCACAGGATTTAAGTACAACAGACAATAATTGTCGTTTAGTGATTCCAGTTTCTTCTACATTATTTGATAAAAATCTTTCAACGCCATCTGTGAGTGTTCAAACCATACCAACAACAGGTTATTCCCCTGGAGGAATTTGGAGTGCAGTAGGAATGGCCAATACGGATGATTCTTTTGCGATTTATAGTGCAAGTAATTATAATGTTCCTGTTCATGGTGTGAGCTGGGGAAATAATACCAGTAATAATATTATTTATTTTGCCGGAGCAGCTACCAACTTAGTGTTTAGCTTCACGAATAATGGTTCTAATAATCCTTATTTACAATCGAATTGGTCAAGTGCTACTACTACAGCTGCAAATGGACAAACACCTGGTGCTGGAAATAATACGGATAATCAAGGATATATTTCATTCATCAATAATAATTGTTCTCCTTACCAGCCAATTCTACCTTACCTAAGCAATCAAATTGGTGCCAATTGTATTTGTAATGGAACTGCAACTTCAAATGCTGTTGGTGGTTCAGCTTATACTTATGT
>CANJQZ010000173.1 GCA_947476515.1 Flavobacteriales bacterium | reverse complement strand
TATGCTATGGCTAAACGATACAATGAAATATATTTGGCTGCGCATCACAAAGAGCGAGGACTCAATGTTATTTCACTGCGGTTTTTTAATGTCTATGGTCACAATCAAGACAATAGAATGGTAGTCCCTAGATTTTTTGAGCAAGCAATCAAAGACGAAGAAATTACAGTTTTTGGTACTGGAAATCAAACCAGGGACTTTACCTATATTGACGACACTGTTGAGGCATGTGTTAGTTTACTAGGAATTAGCGGAGCACATATCATCAACATCGCAAATGAAAAGGAATGGAATATTACTACCCTTGCAGAAAAAATTATTGAAATCACGAAATCTAAATCAAAGATAAATTACATAGAATCTCCTGCTAAGCGCTACGATTATGAAGTAGAACGAAGAGTTGGAAGTTCAGACAAATTAAAGGAATTAGTGAATTATAAGCCAGCAACCGAATTGGCAGATGGATTACAAAAAATTTATGAAATCAATTATTTATGAGAGATACCGTTTTATTTAATCTGATCAAAGAAGAAAAACAAAGACAAACTATAGGTTTAGAATTGATCGCTTCTGAGAACTTTGTAAGTGAGCAAGTAATGGAGGCGATGGGTAGTGTACTTACCAATAAATATGCTGAAGGACTTCCAGGAAAGCGTTATTATGGTGGATGTGAAATCGTAGATCAAGTAGAACAACTAGCAATCGATCGTTTATGTGAACTTTTCGGTGCGACTTGGGCAAATGTTCAACCGCATTCTGGAGCACAAGCAAATGCTGCTGTTTTTTTAGCCTGTCTAAATCCTGGAGATAAAATACTAGGTTTTGATTTATCACACGGCGGACATTTAACGCACGGCTCCCCAGTAAACTTCTCAGGAAAACTATATCAACCCTTCTTCTACGGAGTATCAAAGGAAACCGGGAGAATAGATTACGATGCATTAGAATCAATTGCCTTAAAAGAAAAACCAAAAATGATCATCTGTGGAGCTTCTGCATATTCTAGAGATTGGGATTATGCGAGGATTAGACAAGTTGCAGATAAAATTGGAGCGCTTATTCTAGCCGACATTTCGCATCCTGCAGGATTAATTGCCGCAAAATTATTAAATGATCCTTTAGATTATTGTCACATAGTTACTACAACAACACACAAAACACTAAGGGGTCCTCGTGGTGGTGTAATAATGATGCGAAACAATTTTGACAATCCTTTCGGTATCAAATGGAACAATGGAAATTTGAGATCTATGGCTGCGCTATTAGACGCTGCAGTATTTCCAGGAATTCAAGGCGGACCGCTCGAACATGTAATTGCAGCAAAGGCAGTTGCTTTTGGAGAAGCGCTTAGCGATGGTTATAAAACCTACATGAAACAAGTACAAATAAATGCTGCTAAAATGGCGGAATCATTTATGAGTAAGGGGTATGAAATTATTTCAGGAGGTACAGAAAATCACAGTATGTTGATTGATCTGAGAGGAAAAGGAATCACCGGAAAAGATGCGGAAAACTGTTTGGTTAAAGCCGACATAACAGTAAATAAAAATATGGTTCCCTTTGACACTGAATCTCCATTTGTAACATCTGGCATTAGAATAGGAACTCCTGCACTTACTTCAAGAGGAGTTAAAGAAGGAGAGATCGAATTGATTGTTAGTTTAATCGATCGCGCTCTAATGTCTAAAGATGATACTAACACCTTATCTCAAGTCAAAAAAGAAGTTAATCTCTTAATGCAAGACAGACCTTTATTTACTTGGTAAGTGTATAAGATTGAGGTAATGTTTTTCTAACTTTTACTATCTGCATTAGGTTTCTTAAAGCCAAAACGCATTATCGACAAGGATTCTTTTCCTATTCCAACAATTGAGATAACATTAAGAGGGAATTCAAGCAATACATGGCAGAAACTTAAAAGAAATAAAAAAGTCAGTCCTATTGCATAATCATAAGCATAAATACAACAAGCTGCAAGCCATAATAACACAATAATAATCAGTCGTACTTTTGGAACTTGATGCCATTTAATTACTTCCGTTTTACTAAACCAATTTAGATAATGATATAAGTATGCGAAAGCAATGATGCGCATCAATACTATTCCGACTTTAGAATTAAAAATTACAGCAAAAATAGCTTTTGGAGTAGTGTCAATCGCGGGATCACCAAATTGATCCACATAACCTTTCTTAATAGGAAGATTGGTAAGATTAAATTCTTTTATCAGAGAGACATTCAAGTCCCAAAAACCATCTCCACCTGCGTAATATGCTGTTTTTCCTAATTCAGTAATTGGAATCATCGACTGTCCAGGAAGAATATTCCATAGAATAAAGGGAGCCAATACAAATACAAGAAATGAAAGTAAACCTGTCCAATTTCGTGATTTTAATGAACCGTAAAGAATAAATAAACCAGTAAAAATATAAACATGAATTAAGGTAGGAACTAATGATGTTATGGCAAAAGTTGCAGTATTAGGTCTGAAAATTTCTTCACCTAAATAATTCGTTGCATTGGGTGCAAACCATTGATCTACAAAAGCAAAGAGTAGAATAATGGTTACAATTTTTACAAAAATATTTTTAACTAATGCGAAGAGAATACTTCCAAACAAAGCAAGCGCTAAAAGTTTTCCATATAAATTAAGATCACTATACATGGAAGTAAAACTGGTGTGAAAATTATATTTTACAGCAAAATAATCATAAGTAATTAACAGACCAATAAATAACAAAAATAGAAAGTCCCATTTGCCTTTAGCGAAATACTTTCGGTCGTGTAACCAACTAATTTCTGTGAGATAATGCAAGGGACCTAAGAACGCATAGGCAAATAAGAAAGTCTCAAATGGCATTACAAACGCTGCAATAATACTTATGAGCATTAAAGCAATATTGAGATAATTGACCTTGTTTTCTTTTTGCAGTTCCATTGTACAACTTAAATAGTAGAAAACAAATTTACCGAAAAATAGATAATAATTTCACTAGTTAAACCCTTTTAAAACTGCTTTTTCTTTCATTGATTTATTTACGGCAGTTCCAAAGTCATCTTTGACACCTGCATTCGCTGGATTACGATTTACCTTAGAGAGAAACACCTCTCTTTGTTTACTTAAATCCTGTATTTCGGATTGAATTTTAGCTCTTTCTTCCGTCTTCGCGTTTATGATCTCCGCCTTCTCTTCCGCTCCCTTACCTTGTAATTCTTCAGGTAATTGATCGTCCTTTAATTCAAAAACTTTAGTGGAATCGGCTTGAAAAGCATCCACCACATCCCAGGAGGCATTATTATAAGCTGACTTAGATTTTACCAAAGCCCGCTCTGAAGCTATACCTGAACCCAAATTAAAGGCGTTTTTATCCTCAATAATTTGGTTGTTTTTCTTCATGACACCTTGTTCACCAAACCACATGTAGGTAGTGTTAAGATTCTTATTGAGCTGAATAATTTGATCATCATAAGGGGTAGGAATCGCTGCAATTTTAGCATCTGAATTAATATTAAAATAGGCTCCATTTGAACAGGTCGCTCCATCTTTCCATGATTCCTTAACCCCTTGTTGATATTCACCACAATAAATGGTATTTATAAATACACCTCTGCTTTTAGCAATAGTACATATAGACTTATAATTCACTGGCCCCTGATTAAAAGGCTCATTTCCTGCTATATATATTAACAAGAGGTCATTAGGATCTCTTGACCAGACTAATTCTTGCAATGATTTTTCAATAACGGCTCCACAATACTCTTCTCCACCATTGGTGCGCAGCGCAAATAACTTCTCAGAAACCACATCCAAATCAGAGGTGAAATTGGTTTGCATGCGGACATAGTTTTTATCACTTATTCCTGAATTTCCATAATCGTAAACGGCAATTTCAAGAATTGGAGCGACGCCATTAACGGTTAATGAACTTGCTTCGTTTACAATCGCCCACAATCTAGATTTCGCTTGTTCAATTAAGCCATCCATACTATTTGACGCATCTATCAAAAGTGCTAGTTGAACTTTTCTCTGTGGTTTGTTTTGTGCATTTAAGAAGGAAACGCTAGTAATAATTAAAAGCGATAAAAAAATATTTTTCATAGAATAAATGTTAGTTTATTCTGAATACAACTTTAATTAAAAAGGGTTCAAATATTTTTTATTATTTGTTAAAATACGATAGTGCTAATTGGTACGAAGTCAAACCAAAACCATAAATACATCCCACACATACTGGAGAAATAAAAGACTCATGGCGGAAAGATTCTCTTCCAGCAATATTGGAAATATGAACCTCAATTACAGGTGTGTCAATGGCAGCAATACAATCTCTCAATGCAATACTTGTATGGGTATAAGCACCTGCATTTAAAATTATTCCATCTACTTTAGCTTCTTGCAGACAATCTATTAATGCTCCTTCAATATTTGATTGATAATACGATAATTCATGCGATGTTTCCAATTGCAAAGAAGCGAAATATGAATCAAAGGATTCAATTCCATATATTTTTGTCTCTCGAGCGCCAATTAAGTTTAAATTTGGGCCATTAACGATTAAAATTTTCATACTTGTCGAATTGGAACCGCTATATTAAGGAATTTGTTTCATACCTAAAAATAGAAAAAGGCTTAGCTGAGAATTCTATTTTTGCTTATCAGCGAGATGTAGCCAAGTTAAGCGTCTTTAGTGAGGGCAGAAACAAGACGGCAATTGAACTAACGCATAAGGACTTAAGCGATTTTATTGCCATTTTATATGACTTAGGACTTAGTGC
>CANJQZ010000172.1 GCA_947476515.1 Flavobacteriales bacterium | reverse complement strand
TGCGCCAATTTCAGAAGAATTAAAAATAATTTGTATCTTATTAGGCATATGAAATTTTATTTGATTGCGCTGTAAAGTTAAGCTTTTTACTGAAAAGAATTCTAAAGAAACGCAATCTAAACCAACTAATAGTTTACATTTGTAGCAATAACAATCCGGGGATGTAGCTCAGTTGGCTAGAGTGCTTGACTGGCAGTCAAGAGGTCGTCGGTTCGAGCCCGATCTTCTCCACCTACGCCCTGCGAAGCTTAAAAAGCGAAGCAGGGCTTTTTTTCTCCCAAAAACTGCTCGAACAATTCTATCAAATCTTATAAACCGAAACAAGAATGCTTCCTTCGAAGCTTGAAAAGCGAAGTAGGATGGATTCTATCCACTCATGAAATTGTATACTTTAATAGCTAATAGGAACTCGTTCTTTTATGTTAGTACACGAAAACAAAAATGGCAATCATTTGTTATTTTGAAAACAAGAATTTCGTTTAAAATGGCAAATTATCTTATAATTGGCGCATCCTCTGGAATAGGAAAGCAACTTTCAAAACAATTAATTGATGCTGGTCATCATGTATACGGAACTTATTTTCAGAATAAGATAAATTCTGATCATCCAAATTTGAAATTGTATCCTCTAAATGTATTGGACCAAAATTATACGCACGATTTTCTTCCTGAAATATTAGATGGTTTGGTTTACTGTCCTGGAAGTATTAATCTGAAGCCCTTTGAAAGAATTAAATCTGACGATTTCATAAATGATTATCAACTTCAAGTAATAGGTGCATTAAAAATGATTCAAAGCGTTATTTCAAAATTAAAGTTAAGCGAAAACGCATCAATCATTTTATTCTCTACAACGGCTGTTCAAATGGGATTGTCCTTTCATACTCAAGTTGCAGCATCAAAAGGTGCCATAGAAGGTCTAACTAAAGCTTTGGCTGCAGAATACGCCCCTAAAATTCGTGTGAATTGTATCGCTCCTTCTTTGACAGATACCCCATTAGCACTATCGCTTTTAAACACAGATCAAAAAAGAGAAGCTAACGCTCAAAGACATCCTTTAAAAAGAATTGGCGCAGCTGAAGATATTGCAAATATTGCAGAATTTTTACTCTCCACTAAATCAAGTTGGATAACAGGACAAATAATGCATGTCGATGGAGGTTTTTCCACAATAAAATAAAAGAAAATATGCCGTTTTATCAATTTATTACTACACAAAAATTACCCGTAAATAAAGATGAAATTTGGGACTTTATTTCAGCACCACAAAATTTAAAAGAAATAACGCCTGAATATATGGGGTTCATTATTACCAACAATATAGCTGAAGGTGTCATGTATCCAGGAATGATTATTACCTATAAGGTAAGCCCCATGTTTAATGTGAAACTAAACTGGATGACTGAAATCACCCATGTCAAAGATTTAGAATATTTTGTTGATGAACAAAGGATAGGTCCATATAAATTGTGGCATCATCAACATAAAATCGCAGCAATAGATGGAGGTGTACTCATGACCGATATTGTTACCTATCATCCACCTTTAGGTTTATTAGGTTCGATTGCGAATGCGCTCTTTATTAAGAAAAAATTGAAAGAAATTTTCGATTTTAGGACATTAGCTTTAGAAAAAAGATTCGGAAAATTTTAACCCACGATCCTTCTTCACCAATCCAAATTGCATCTTAAAAGGTTTTTTAAAATCCAATTGCTTATTTTTGAATCCTATTCCAAAATTCAATATGAAAAAAATTCTTCTGTTTGCAATTTCTATGTTGAGTATAGTTGCTTTTTCACAAAAAGAAAGGACTTTTAACGGTGAACTACTTTATAACATCGAACGAATTAATCCTAAAGATTCAATACCAAGTAAAATGTTGATTTATGCAAAGGATAGTTTACAACGGGTAGTTAATTTTTCTTCAAATCTTGGGAAACAGGAAATGGTAAAACACTTGAGATTAAATAAATCATTTTTACTAGTCTCAACCACCAGAGGCGAATACGCAATTAAGACGGATCACCATCAAGTGGATTCAAGCATAAGTTATTCATATAAAAGAAAGTTAGGAAGTGCGCGTATCGGTGGCATTAAAGCAAAAAGAGCAGTATTAAGTATCAAAGGAATTGATAAAAAGTTTGAGGTATTTTATTACAAAAAAATTGATGCCAAATACGGTAGCGCTTATCCAAAACTTCCGGGTCTACCCGTTAAATATATTGTTGCAACCGAAGAAGGAATTTATCAATATACCTTGGTAAGCATCAAATTCTTTTCACCTCCAATTGATCTATTTATCATTCCTGAATCCTTTCAAAAAGTAAGCATTGAAGAATTCATTCAGAAGGTTTCTGCGCCTTGATTTTATTTAACTAGTGTACTAACATTAGTATGTTTATAGATAATATCTATTTCCCTTAATTCACCTTAGGCATTTCTTATCTTCGTGTTTTAAGTGTATCATGAGCGAAAACGAATATATTCCAAGAAATCCAGAGCCTATTCCCTCAACGGAAAAGAAAGTTACTAGTCGGACTTCTGCAAAATCAAATGAAAAAGAAAAGGATAGTGCTCCTAAAAAAACATCTGGGTTAAATATGAAAAAAGTAAGGACAATTGCGGGTTCTCTCCTTACACTTACTGCTGTTTTTTTATTCATCTCTTGTGTATCATTTCTTTTCACTTGGAGCTATGACCAAGATTATGTATTGAATGTCAATTTCTTCGATTACATATTCAATTCATCAATTCCAGCACCTCAGAATTGGCTTGGAAAGTTTGGTGCTTGGATGTCTCATTTAATTATATATGGTTCTTTTGGAGTTAGTGCTTTTGCCTTTTGTTTTATTGGTTTTTTGGTAGGCATTAAAATTCTTTTCAATGTGGAACTTTTACCACTTAAGAAATCAATAATGGTCTCTTTTCTATACATGTTATGGGTTTCACTATTTTTTGGTTATTTTTCATCTCATGTAAACTATTTAGGAGGTACTTTTGGATATTACCTAAATGAATGGCTCATTACAACGATAGGTTATATCGGAACCATTGCTCTTATAGCAGTGCTTTTATATATTGTAACTACTGTACTATTCAATCCTACCTATAGTGCTATATTTTCCTTTCTTAAAGACAAGGAACCTATCATAGGTTCAGAAAAAGATGGAGATGATAATGCCATGCGATCCGGATTTGAAGACTTACATGTAGTCAATACTATTCGCGATGAAGATATTTCAAAAGACGCTATTTCTGAACCCGTCCACTTTGGTGAAGATGAAAATGAATTCATTCCACTTGAAGAAGTAGAAGATGAATCAGAATTAATTGTCCCGCAAGAAGAAGAAGAAGAAGAAGAAGAAGAAGATGAATATGAAGAAATAAGTAGATCAAAACCTTCTCAAAATGAATTTTCTGGAGATTTTGAAATTGAAATTCCAGACGAAGAAACACCAATCGCGAGTCCTATTACAGAAAGAGTTAGACCACTAGATGAAGACCGCAATTTAGCAGAGAAACTGGTTGCCGAACATGGTGTTTACGACCCAACAAAAGATTTAGAAGGATATGTATTACCTCCTATTGATTTATTGAAAGATTACGGCACAGGTGGTGTTTCAGTGAGTAAGGAAGAATTAGAAGGAAATAAAGATAAAATTGTTGAAACGCTTTCTCATTACAAAATTGATATCGCCAAAATAAAAGCAACGGTTGGTCCGACGGTGACACTTTATGAAATTGTACCTGCTCCTGGGGTTAGAATTTCTAAGATAAAGAACTTAGAAGATGACATCGCATTAAGTTTAAGCGCGCTCGGAATTAGAATTATTGCTCCTATCCCTGGAAAAGGAACTATAGGAATTGAGGTTCCAAACTCATCTCCAGAAATGGTGAGTATGCGATCGCTCATTGCTTCAGAGAAGTTTCAGAATTTTGATGGTGAATTACCAATAGTAATGGGTAAAACAATTACCAATGAAACTTTTGTTTTTGACCTTACTAAAATGCCTCACTTATTGGTTGCAGGAGCCACTGGGCAAGGAAAATCTGTTGGATTAAATGCCATCTTAATTTCAATTCTTTATAAAAAACACCCTGCACAAGTTAAGTTTGTTTTGGTAGATCCAAAAAAGGTAGAACTTACCTTATACAATAAAATTGAACGCCATTACTTAGCGAAACTACCAGGAGAAGAAGATGCGATTATTACGGATACATCAAAAGTGGTAAATACGCTGAATTCACTCTGTATTGAAATGGATGACCGATATGAATTACTTAAAGTAGCAGGCGTACGAACGATAATTGAATACAATAAAAAATTCATTGATAGAAGGTTAAATCCTGAAAATGGTCACCGATACTTACCTTATATCGTAGTGCTGATAGATGAATTTGCGGATCTAATTATGACCGCCGGGAAAGAGGTCGAACACCCAATTGCTAGAATTGCACAATTAGCGAGAGCCATTGGTATTCACCTCATCGTAGCCACTCAGCGACCTTCCGTAAATGTAATTACAGGGATGATCAAAGCCAACTTCCCCGCTAGAATCGCTTTTAGAGTATTGTCTAAAATTGACTCCAGAACTATATTAGATGCCTCAGGTGCAGATCAATTGATAGGGCGAGGAGACATGTTGATTTCAACTGGATCAGATATGAAACGCTTACAATGTGGATTTGTAGACACACCAGAAGTGGAAGACATTTGTAGTTTTATCGGTGAACAACGCGCTTATCCAGACGCCTTAATTCTTCCGGAATACATTGCTGAAGGTGCCGACGGTGGAGGGG
>CANJQZ010000171.1 GCA_947476515.1 Flavobacteriales bacterium | reverse complement strand
AGCATTAGTTAAATTAAAAGATATTTTTAATAAATTAAAATAAACACCATGATAAAAATTTATGTCGATCGCCCTAGTTTGTCATCGGAAGAGATAAATTCTAGAAGAGATTTTAATCATATTTTAAATCAATTACCAAAGAAGAAAGTCTGGCTCAGCCCCTGGTTTTATGGGGCTGTTGGCCTTTCTTCCGTCTTTATTGCTGCAACTCTAATACTGCTTATGAAATAAATATACTTTGATAATCATTATTTAATAGAGAACTTCTATTTATTCCATCGATAATAATAAATAATTTACCTAACTTCGCAATGGATAAATATTTATCGCTATGAAAATTTTTAGTCTTCTATTCATTCTGTTATGCTCAGTTGCTAGCTATTCTCAGCATGTTAATTTTAATTCTCAAAAGAATTGGTCACTTAACAAAAAAGAACTTCAATTTGGATTAGGTGCCACCCAATTCAATGGTGATTTAGGCGGTGGTGCAACCTACGGAATTGATTATAGTCCTAAAGATATTGATTGGGCATCTACAGGAATTTCTGGTTTGATCGGATTTCGTTACAGATTCCACCCTATGTTATCTACTTCTTCTAGTTTGAGCTTCTTTACTTTGAAAGGTGATGACAAATATTCTCAAGAGTCTGTTAGAAATGCAAGAAATTTAAGTTTTAAAAGTGGCGTATTTGAAGTACAGCAGAAATTAGAATTAATTCTTTTCTCTCAAGAGCAGTTTAGCCCAAGTTATAATCTTCCTGGTGCTTCTAATATTAAAAACAAAAACATTCAAGCTTATATCTTTGGTGGAATTGGTTTTTGTTATTTTAATCCAAAAGCTGAATATAATGGTGATTGGGTTGCATTACGTCCCTTGAAGACTGAGGGTGTAAATTACAAGCCTTTTTCTTTAACCGTTCCTGCTGGACTAGGGTTTAGAGTTGGAATTTCCAATATGTGGAGAATTGGTATGGAAGTTTCTTATGTAAAGACTTTTTCAGATTATATCGACGATGTAAGCACGAATTACATTTCAACTTCTCAATTATCTTCTCAGATGGCAATTGATTTAGCAGATAGATCTAATGGAAACACAGGCTTTGTGCCAGGTTCGCAGCGAGGAGATTCTAAACAAAATGATGCTTATTATCATTTAAATATTATCATCACAAGAAATATCACTTACAAGGATTACGGAAAACAACGTAAAAAAATAGAAGCTTCTTCGTCCAAGTATAAGGTTTAATTAAATATTAATACGCGTCAGCGTTTATTTATGTATCGTTTCTTTCGATTTTTTGTATTTCAACTATCCGCAGAAACTGCACATTCTTTTACAACCAATCTGCTTCACTTTGCTCTTTATCTGCCATTTTCTAGTTGGTTTTTTAGAAAATTATTTTGTGTCGAAAATCCTAAATTAAAGCGTAATGTTTTTGGATTAACCTTCAAAAATCCTATCGGATTAGCAGCTGGTTTTGATAAAAATGCAGAACATTATCAACAAATGGGTTTGTGCGGTTTCGGTTTTATTGAAATTGGTACAGTTACACCACTAGCGCAACCTGGAAATGATCAGCCTAGATTATTTAGATTAATTGAAGATGAAGCGATTATCAATCGAATGGGATTCAACAATAAAGGAGTAGAGGAGGTTATTAAAAACTTAAAAGATAGAAACAAAAGTGATGGATTGATTGTTGGCGGAAATATTGGAAAAAATAAAATTACGCCTAATGAAAATGCTATAGAGGATTATATTCTAGCTTTAAACGCCTTACATCCATTCGTCGATTATTTTGTGGTAAATGTTTCTTCGCCTAACACACCAAATTTAAGGGAGCTTCAAGAAAAAGAACCATTAAAGGAATTACTTAATGCGGTAAAGAAAGCAAATTCGCTGTTTGAAATTCAAAGGCCAATTCTATTAAAAATAGCGCCAGACTTAAGTGATTCGCAGTTAGATGATATTATTGAAATCATGCAAGAAACGAAGTTAGATGGTTTGGTTGCAACAAATACTACCATAGATCGTGGAGGATTGAAAACAAAAAAAGAAAGTGTAGATAATATCGGTGCGGGAGGACTTTCAGGTAAACCTCTTGCTCAAAGGTCCACTGAAGTTATTCGTTATTTGCACAAACATTCCAAAGGTTCTTTTCCAATTATTGGTGTAGGTGGAATTCATTCTGTTGAAGATGCACTTGAGAAGCTAGAAGCAGGCGCTCAATTACTTCAGATCTATACGGGTTTCATTTATGAAGGACCAGCCTTAATTGCAAAAATTAATCGGGCAATAATAAAGCATTCGAAATGAATAAGAAACTAAAAATTATTGAATGTCCGAGAGATGCTATGCAAGGTATTGATGCATTTATTCCAACAAAACATAAGATTACATATATCAATGCCTTATTAGATTGCGGCTTTGACACGCTTGATTTTGGGAGTTTTGTTTCTCCTAAGGCTATTCCGCAAATGCGGGATACAGCTGAAGTCTTGAATGGAATGAATTCAAGTTCGACCACTAAGTTATTGGCTATAATTGCTAACTTAAGAGGAGCAGAGGATGCTCTAGAATTTCAGCAAATTGACTTTCTTGGATATCCATTTTCAATCTCTGAGCAATTTCAATTGCGTAATACTAATGCTAGCTTGTTAGAAACATTCCAATCACTGGAAAAAGTACAAGATTTGGTTCATAAAAAAGGAAAGAACCTAGTTGTTTACCTATCAATGGGTTTTGGAAATCCTTATGGAGAAGCTTGGAGCCCAGAAATTGCGTTACATTGGTCTGATCGTTTGGTAAATGAACTTGGTGTTGAAATACTGGCACTTTCAGACACGATTGGTTGTGCGAATACAGATAATGTAACGAATCTATTTACTTCTTTATCTGCTGAGCTGCCTCAAGTTGAATTAGGGGCTCATTTTCATATGCTTCCTGGTACAGCATCGCCGCTATTGACAGCAGCTTATGCTGCAGGATGTCGCAGATTTGACACAGCTTTTAAAGGAATGGGGGGCTGTCCAATGGCTCAGGATGATTTGACTGGGAATTTGGATACCGAAGAATTCACAGCTTGGTTGACTAAGAACAATATAGAAAATCCTCTTAACTTAGAGGCGTTCGAAAAGGCATCAAAAGCAGCAAGTATTTTTTTTAAATAATTCATTTGTATGAAATCAACAGAAGAAAACAATAAAAAAATCCGCATAAGAAGAGGGGTTATTCTTCTCTTGAGTTTAATATTAGTAGCCTTAGTTGTTATTTTAACGCCTAAAGAAAACGCTACACCTGACACTAATCAGCCGAAAGACACTGCCCCTAAAGAGCATAAGGAGATATCAACGGATTATAGTCTTAATCGATTTACAGAAGGTACAGAAAGAGGTTTATTGCAAGAGATTGGTATTTGTGATACGATGAATGTAGTGGAAAATAATTTGGATGTTCCTGCTTGTTCACCACGCTTTTTTAGGTTTTTTACCTTGAAAAATAATACGCCATTAAAAAGTGGATTTATGTTGTTGATTAGGTCTGGAGTGAATGCTTTTCCAACGCGTAGGTTGGTGGTATTTGAGAGACAAAATAAAAAATTAATTAAGGTCAATGGGTTTATTGGATATATTATTGAGAGAAGAAAGACCAATAGTGCTTATGATGATATTGTAATTCGTTTCTTCGAACGCTATGACCGCCAGAAATATTTCTATCATTGTTTGTTTACCTGGAAAAATAATAAATATCAGTATGTAAATTGCGAAGAAATTAATGATCAAAAAATTAAGGTGCAATTGCAAGACTCAGTTTCCAATGTGGTTAAACAAATATTAATAGATAAACAATATCTGTTTTAGTCTAAAAATTCTCAAAAGCACCTAATCCGAACAAGGCGAAATCGTATTTCGCTGGATCTTCCGGGTCTAGTTTTCTACAATAATTTATTAGTTCTTCGCTCGCTTTCCAATCGCTTTGACTGCGGGATAATATCCCTAATTTTCTGGAGATATTTCCGGTGTGAATGTCTAGTGGAATGTATAGTTGCGATGGTTTTATGTTGTTCCATATTCCAAAATCAACTCCTTTCTTACTGTCTCTAACCATCCATCTTAAATACATTACAAGTCTTTTACAAGCTGAATTCTTTAATGGATTTGATATGTGTTTTTCACTTCTGTATTCATGTTCAGTCGAAAAGAAAATTTCACGAAATCCACTAATGTTGCTCATTAAACTTGAATGCTCATCTCCTTTAAAGCAAGCTTCTAAATCTGATTCTTTATAAATTTGATGCAGGCTACGGAAGAAAAAATCTAAATCAGTTCCATTAAATGTCCGATGTGCAAATTTTAAGTTCGAATTTTTATCATAACTCATGATGTAATCATGGGGGGCATTCCCCATTATTTCAACTAGTTTTTCACCACTTTTAATAATGCTTTTACGATTTCCCCAGGCCAACATCGCAACAAAAAAGGCACTGATCTCAATGTCTGCTTTTGAATTAAATTGATGTGGAATTTGTATAGGATCGGATTCGATAAAATCAGCTGATTCGTATTGTTCAGCTTTATAATCTAAGAATTCTTTAAGTTCGAGTTCGTTCATTGATGTTACAAGAAAACTCCATCTGCCATTACTAAAGTTCGGTCTGCCATTTGCGCTAACTTCTCATTATGTGTTACGATTACAAAAGTTTGGTTAAAGTCTTCTCTTAACTGAAAAAATAAATCATGCAATTCTGCCGCATTTTTTGAATCTAGATTCCCAGAAGGTTCATCGGCAAATATAATGGCAGGTTGATTCATTAATGCTCTACAAACAGCTACGCGTT
>CANJQZ010000170.1 GCA_947476515.1 Flavobacteriales bacterium | reverse complement strand
TTGAGGTAAGAATAACTTTTCTAAATCTACCGCAAATGGAACTGGAGTATCAATGGAGGCGACCCTTTTTACAGGTGCATCTAGAGACTTAAAACAATTTTCTGTAATCAGTGCAGAAATTTCTCCACCTATTCCACCCATCATACAATCTTCATGCAAAACGATAACCTTACCTGTCTTCTCTACTGCACGATAAATAGCTTCTGTATCCAAAGGTAACAGCGTGCGTAAATCTAAAATTTCAGCACTTATTTCAGGCATAGAAGCGATTGCATCTATAGCCCAATGAACCCCTGCACCATAAGTAACGATGGTGAGATCAGTTCCTTCAGCTGCAAGAGCAGCTTTACCTATTTCTGTGGTGTAATAAGAACTTGGGACATTACCTTTCAAACTTCGGTAAAGCATTTTATGTTCAAAAAACATAACAGGATTCGGATCTTCGATAGCTGCATTCAACAAGCCTTTTGCATCAATTGGATTGGAAGGGTATACTACTTTTAAACCTGGTGTATGTACAAACCAAGCCTCATTACTTTGCGAATGAAAAGGACCGGCTGCTGAACCAGCACCTGTAGGCATTCTGATAACAACATCTGCATTTTGACCCCATCTCCAATGAATTTTAGCCAAGTTATTTATGATTTGATTGAAACCACAAGTCACAAAATCAGCAAATTGCATTTCAACTACAGCCTTCATTCCAGCGATAGACAAACCTAACCCTGCACCAATAATAGCCGATTCACACAAAGGTGTATTTCTGACGCGATCATTACCAAATTTTTCCAACATTCCTTCAGTAACCTTAAATGCACCGCCGTAGGCTGCAATATCTTGTCCCATGATAATTAATTCAGGGAATTTTTCCATGGATTGATTCAAAGACTCTTGAATCGCGTCAATAAATCTAAGATCTTGTTTTGGCTCTTCCTCACTTGTTAAATTGAAATCAAAGGGTGCATAAACATCATTTAATTCAGTGTTTAAATCAGGAATAATAGCGGGTTGACTATTCGCTTCATCAAATGAATCTTGAATGTGTTGTTTGATTGCCGACTTTAATTCGGCATCATAGGCATCTGTTAAAATTCCTTTAGACTTTAAAAATTGCTCATAATTTGTAACTGGATCTCTTTTTTCCCATTCGTCTTGTAGACCCGCAGGATAATATTTTGTCCCAGAGGCTTCTTCATGTCCACGCATTCTGAAAGTCATTAATTCTAAAAGAACAGGTTTGGGATCTACTCGAATTTCATCATTAATGGTGCGTACTGCACGAATTACTTCAAGGATATTATTACCATCAACTTGTACAGCTTTCATACCATACCCAATACCTTTATCAATAAATTGTTTGCATTTAAATTGTTCAGAAGAGGGAGTTGACAATCCCCAAGCATTATTCTCAACACAAAAAATTACAGGTAAATCCCAAACTGCAGCAACATTTAATGACTCATGAAAGTCTCCTTCAGAGGCACCGCCATCACCTGTAAAAACAAGAGTAGATTTTTTTTCTTTTTTAATTTTATGCGACAAAGCAATTCCATCTGCAATACCCAATTGTGGACCAAGATGCGATATCATTCCAACTATTTTATAGTCTTGCGTTCCAAAATGAAAGGATCGGTCTCTACCTTTCGTAAACCCTGCAGCTTTCCCTTGAAATTGAGCAAATAATCTAGTGAGAGGAATGTCACGGGTGGTAAAAACCCCAAGATTTCGATGCATAGGCAGTATATATTCCTCTTTGTCCATTGCATAGGTAGTTCCAACAGAAATACCTTCTTGTCCCCAACCAGAAAACCACTTTGTAATTTTTCCTTGACGCAGCAGAATCAACATTTTTTCCTCTATCAATCGAGGCGTAATTAATTTTTTATAAATCTCTAGTAACTCAGTAGATTCAAATCCAGTTGCGTCAAATTCAATAGTATGTTTTTCTAATACTTTCACGGGAATTAATTTATTACAAAATTATTCAAATTAACAGTTCAATGGAAGGATATAAAAATATTATTTCAACAAATAAAAAAAACGATTAAAAAAAAAGCCCACAGAGCGTGGGCTTTACTTTTATTTAAGTTAATCATTAAACCAAACCTTGATCAATCATTGAATCGGCAACTTTCACAAAACCTGCAATATTCGCGCCTTTTACATAATCTACAAACCCATTAGCATCAGATCCATACTGTACACAAGCACTGTGAATAGAAACCATTATACCATGAAGTCTTTGATCTACTTCCTCAGCAGGCCAAGACAAACGCAATGAATTTTGAGACATTTCCAAACCGGAAGTTGCAACACCACCTGCATTTGAAGCTTTACCTGGAGCAAAAAGGATTTTTGCTGCTAAAAATTCAGCTATCGCTTCAGGAGTTGAAGGCATATTGGCTCCTTCGGCAACACAAATAACGCCATTAGAAAGCAACATTTTAGCCTCGTCACCATTCAATTCATTTTGAGTAGCACATGGAAGGGCTATATCAACCTTAACTTCCCAAGGTCTTTTTCCTGCAACAAACTTAGCAGATGGATATTTGGAAATATATTCAGAAATTCTACCTCTTTTTACATTTTTAATTTCCATTACAAATGCCAATTTTGATGCATCAATTCCATCAGCATCATAAATATAGCCTTCAGAATCTGAAAGAGTTACTACTTTAGCGCCCAATTGGGTTGCTTTTTCACATGCATATTGAGCTACATTTCCAGAACCAGAAACAGCAACAACTTTCCCATTAAAAGAATTATTTTTTGTAGCAAGCATTTCTTTTGCAAAATATACAGTTCCATAACCTGTTGCTTCAGGACGAATCAAAGAACCGCCCCAATTTCTAGCTTTACCAGTTAAAACACCTGTAAATTCATTTCTAATTCTTTTGTACTGACCAAACATATAACCAATTTCTCTTCCACCAACGCCGATATCTCCAGCTGGAACATCCGTGTCAGCTCCAATATGTCTAGATAATTCAGTCATAAATGATTGACAAAATTTCATTACTTCATTGTCTGATTTTCCTTTTGGATCAAAATCAGATCCTCCTTTACCACCACCCATTGGAAGTGTTGTAAGGGAGTTCTTGAATATTTGTTCAAAACCTAAAAACTTTAAAATAGACAAATTAACAGAAGGATGGAAACGCAAACCACCTTTGTATGGACCAATTGCAGAGTTAAATTCAACTCGGTAGCCGCGATTTACTTGAATATTTCCATTGTCATCTAACCATGGAACTCTAAAAATAATTGTTCTTTCTGGCTCAACAATCCTTTCTAAAATTTTTGCCGATTTGTATTTTGGATTTGCTTCCATAAAAGGAATGACCGCTTCAGCTACTTCATGCACAGCTTGAAGGAATTCTGATTCATGAGAATTCTTCGCTTTAACAGCAATCATGAAATCTTCGATTTGTTTTTGATACATATTAGACATGTTAGTTAGTTTGACATTTATTGCGGCAAATGTAATAAGTTTTTTTAGCCAAATAACCAATATTTATCAACAAATTATTAGTGTCAAAAATACACTAACACTAACTTGAATTACTCAGTAAAAGAAAATTTTCATTTTTTTACGCTTTTTGATTAAATTTGGTCACTTATTAAGGCAACCTCTAGAATAGATTGTCGTAATAGCATTGAACTTAATAAAATAATCATGATTTCTACACTATTGAAATATTCTAAGTGTCTTTTATTTCTTGCACTAACTATTGTTACTATTGAAGCTAATGCTCAGGTTCAATTGTGCTTAGGTCAAGACGCTACTGTTTGTCCTGGACAAACTGTCACCATTACCAATTGTAATGCGGCAACCAATCCAGTAGCTGGTTTATTTCTTAATGCACCTACCAATGTGAGTTTATCAGATGACTCCTGGTCAGCATCAGTTAATATTGGCTTCCCATTCAGTTTTTATGGAAGTACCTACAACCAATGTGTTATTGGCTCCAATGGAATAGTTTCATTCAATCTCGCTAATGCAAATGGTTATTGCCCTTGGTCTTTGAATGGAATTGGTGGTTTACCAAATGCAGGTTTTGCTGCTGCAAAAAACTCCATCATGTTGACTTATCAAGATATTAACCCTCCACTTGGTGGTCAAATTCAATATCAATGTATTGGTACAGCGCCCAATAGAAGATTTATAGTATTATATAAGAATGTATTTATGTTTAGCTGTACTTCACAATGTAATTACATGGCAATTGTACTATACGAAACGACGAATGTATTTGAATTACATATTGGAAATAAGCCTTTGTGTACTTCATGGAACGGTGGTTTGGCAATTCAAGGTTCAGAGAATAACCCTGGTACTCTTGCACACATCACTCCCGGAAGAAACAATACACAATGGGCAGCGAATCAGGACGGAAGAAGATTTACACCTACAGCACCCAACAATACTGCTACATACGGCATGGCACAAATTCCTTATTTAATGGTTTCGAGTGCTGGAACCAATTTTCTTTGGGCAAATACTTTAGGTCAAACATTTCCATACAACAATGGGGTATTGAATGTGGCTCCGGTACCAGCGGGTACCACAGGATATTTTCTATCAGCTTCAGCCTGTAATACTAGTATTGGTTCCATTACTAATGATACTACATGGTTAACGGTTGGTAACCCTACGGTTACTACCTCAGCAATTCCAGACATTTGTTCACAAGGTATTGGGTCTGTTACAGCTACACCAGGCCCACTAGCAACACCACCTTATAATATTACATGGACACCAGGAGGTGCTACTACAGCAACTGTAAATAACTTATTGGCAGGAACCTATACCGTTAATATGATAGATGCAAGTGGATGCCTTGCCATAGG
>CANJQZ010000169.1 GCA_947476515.1 Flavobacteriales bacterium | reverse complement strand
TGGACAAGCTATCAATGACTACTCCTTAACCAGAAAACCTTTTGACATAATCGTAAGTTCAGACATGTGCGACGATGATATCATTCCGATTGAAACCTTGTTTAGGTCTTTCAAAGACATGCCAGAACTAGAACAACAAGCTATGGAAATGTCTAAAGGAAAAATACTTGATGTTGGCGCCTGTGCTGGACCACACACACGCTACCTAATGGATAGTGGATTTAATGTATTTTCAATCGACACCTCACCTGGTGCAGTTGAATATCTAAAAAATATTGGGGCTCAAGCGCAACTTACTGACTTCCATCAATTTGAAACAAAAGATACTTTTGATACGATTTTAATGCTCATGAATGGTATTGGAATTGCTGGGACTCTAGCACAATTAGAAACTACCCTTCTTAAAGCGAAATCACTTTTGAAGCCTGGTGGACAATTATTACTAGATTCTTCCGATGTTTCTTTTTTATATGAAGAGGAAGACGGCTCCTTTTGGACGGATTTAAATTCAGCCTATTATGGGAATTTTCGTTTTAAAATGTCTTATAAAAAAACAGAAGGAGAATGGTTTGATTGGCTGTATGTAGATTATGATAATTTACATGAAGTAGCGGAGAAATGTGGCTTTAAAAGTAAGCGGATTATGGAACAAGATCATCACTATTTAGCACAATTGATTAATGCATAAAATATTTAATGCGGTTTTCCTACTTTTTCTCTGGAGCTATAGTTTTGGTCAACAAGCTACCTCCTCTCTTCTTTGGAAAATAGAAAATCCAAACAATAAGAATGTTTCTTATTTATTTGGAACGATGCATCTAATGGGTGAAGAAAACTTCTACCTTCCTAAGGAAGTTAAAAAAAAACTAATTGAATCAAAGGAATTATATCTTGAAATTACAGAAGAAAGTGCAAAAAATTTAAATCCGAAACTGCTTCAAAATGAAGAGGTGAATTTTATTGTATCTTTAGATGGCGCTCAAAAATCGGCTCTTTTTCAATGGGCCAAGGAAGATTTAATGATGGATGAAAATCAATTTGAACAAAATTTCAAGAATGCTAAACCATTTTTAATCTATCAGTTTATCCTCCAAACTTCCTTACCTGAAAATTTGCGTTCACAAGAAAAAGAACTGGAATCATGGGCCAAAAAAGATGGAGGTATTTCCATTTTAGGATTAGAAACCGTAGAGGAACAATTAAGTTTTTTCGATAGTATTGGTTGGGAAAACCAAATCGATTTAATTATGAATACATTGAAAAATAAGAAAAATGCTAAAGAAGATTTTTTAAAACTTCAAGCACTCTATTTGTCTCAAAATTTAGAAAAAATCAATGAAGAAGTGCTAAAAGATGAAGCAGATATAGCAAATTTTAATGCTGTATTCATTGAACAAAGAAATAAGAATTGGGCCTTAAAATTAAACAATAAACTCAATTCTGAAGCACTATTTATTGCCGTTGGCGCTGCACATTTAGGCGGCAAAGATGGTCTCATCCAATTATTAATTGAAGCTGGATTCCAACTAAGTTCCATTGCATTATGAAAACTATTCCCCTCCTAATTTTACTCTTAATAGTCACTGCTTGCGAAACCTATTCCAAACAAGAAATTGGTTCTTTTGATGCAGAAATTCAAGCCTATATGAAGTCGCATGATATGCATCTGAACCGATCTGAATCTGGATTATATTTCAAATTTCTTAAAAATGGAATCGGCGAAAACATCAAGTTAACCGACAGTGTCTCCATTAGTTATAAAGGAGTACTTCTTAATGGTACCGTGGTAGATATTCAAAGAAAACCTATCACAATGTTAGCAAAAGAATTAATTGGTGGTTGGAAGGAAACATTAGTTCAAGCGAAAAAAGGAAGTGAAATACAAATGATACTCCCGCCACAGTTAGCATATGGAGATAATAAATTAAGTCAGATCCCTGAAAATTCAATTTTATTTTTTGAATTGAAAGTTTGGGAAATAAAATAAGTGAAGAAACACTTGCTAATCTAAAGGCATTGCTTATTTTTGAACTCCAAAACAAAATACTAAAATGAGTGTACTTGTAAATAAAAATTCGAAGGTAATCGTTCAAGGATTTACCGGAAGTGAAGGAACCTTTCACGCTGGACAAATGATTGAATTCGGAACGAATGTTGTAGGTGGTGTAACCCCTGGCAAAGGAGGAAGTCTACATTTAGATCGACCCGTTTTTAATACAGTAGCTGATGCTGTTTCGAATACTGGCGCTGATGTTTCGATAATATTTGTCCCACCAGCATTTGCTGCAGATGCAATTATGGAAGCTGCTGAAGCTGGTATTAAAGTTATTGTTTGTATTACAGAAGGAATTCCTGTAAATGACATGATAAAAGCAAAAGAATATATAAATGGTTTTGATTGCCGCTTAGTTGGACCCAATTGTCCAGGTATCATTACTGCAGGTGAAGCAAAAGTTGGAATCATGCCAGGCTTTGTTTTTAAGAAAGGAAAAATTGGTATTGTTTCTAAGTCAGGAACACTTACTTATGAAGCAGCGGATCAAGTTGCTAAAGCAGGAATGGGAATTACGACTGCTATTGGAATTGGTGGAGACCCAATCATTGGAACAACTACAAAAGAAGCAGTTGAATTGTTAATGAATGACCCTGAAACGGAAGCAATCGTAATGATTGGTGAAATTGGGGGTAATTTAGAGGCTATTGCAGCGCGATGGATCAAAGAATTCGGAACGAAACCTGTAGTTGGATTTATAGCTGGTGAAACGGCTCCAAAAGGCCGCACAATGGGTCACGCAGGTGCAATTGTTGGAGGTGATGATGATACTGCTGAAGCTAAGAAGAAAATCATGAGAGATTGTGGAATTCATGTAGTAGATTCTCCTGCACACATTGGAAAGAAAATGGCTGAAATACTTGGTGTAGTTTCTTAATTAATCCCAAAAATCCCAAGTCAACCCTACCTTCAACTGCCATGTAGGCAAGGTATACGATTGTATTAAAGCAGTAGATTTATCTGACCAGAAATAGGCTAGATTATCCATATTGATAAAGAATCGGAATGTTTCAATTTCAATTCCTAACATCAATCCGCCATTTATTAAAGGAGCTTGCCATGTTGCAGAAGGCAATTGAGAAAAATCCAATATACCAAGTGCTGCATTAAGCGTTGGCGCTTTGAACTTTGAACTTGCCATGACATCGATGGCTCCAATCATTTTTAATTTTTTAGCCTTAAACACTCCCCCTTTTACCAAGCATCTCGTTTGAAATAAATGCGCTGGATAAAATCTATAATTTGCATCCATTGAAGTATAAGTATAGGAAGGATTAATTTTAAAATGACCCAAGTTGATAGTTGATTTTAAGGAGATTTGCTGTAATTGAACAGCGCTAAGCGCGCTAGAACTCAGCCAAGTATTACCATTAAAAACAAGTAAATTCGACGCTTGTTGAAAAACATATTGCAATGCAATTTGCTGATAACCAAGCGCTAACTGATAAGATAAACGCAAATCTAATCTGCGCTGAAGATTAAAATCACTCAGTTGAAATAGATAATTATTAGTCGAACAAAATCGTTGAGAAAGTAAGGGAGCACTATTTTGAATCCAACTGCTTATACCTAACGCTTGTTTTCCTTTTATCCAACGAACAACACTTAGATTATCCCAAGCATTAAAACCACCTATTAAATTGTATTGGAAGGAGTTGCTTACAAATTTTGACCTGTTTCCATATTTTCCAAAAACTTTAAATCCAATTTCGGTCGTATCGCGACTTAAATTATTAATTGAATATTTCCAATAATTTGAAGTGATTAGGGCATCTATAGTTAATAAATCTTTTTTAATTCCAAATCCGGCATGATTCTGCAAGTCAATTTGAGAATAATGATCATTAGTTTCGATACTGTCAAATTGAATTAAATTGTATAATAAGGATAAATCATCGTTTTCTCTGAAATATTTATCCATCGTAGAAAAAGCATTTTGAATGATTAAACCAGCAAATAAAGTAGTGTCTAATCGCATAAAATCTATACGGTGAGATAATTTAAAATTGCGCTGTGTGAAGCTACCGTTAGCTGATTCTGATTGCACTGGAATTAAGGGTAGCGGATAAGAAATAGCTAGCGAATCAATGGTTACTCCTTTACAAAAACCTCTAGACTCATTAAAATACCTGGCATTTAAGAGGAAACTGTATCGATTTCCATTTCTTAGTATGGCAGTAGCAACCGATGTGTTTTTCCAATCGGAATTTCTTAGAAATCCTGCAGTAGATAATTGTTTAATTTGAAAATTAACACAAAAGTTCCCTTTAAATACCTGAGCATAATCAAATTTTAAATATTGAGCCGATTGACTTCCAAAAGAAAATGCAGCACCAATATGAGGAATGGCCGAAAATTTCGGGGATTCCTGATATAAATCGGCGTTATTTAACTGTGCACCACCGATTTGAGTAATTAAAAAAGGAGAAACAAAACGATAGTTTTCAAGCAGATTTGAACTAGGAAATCCAGATCGCAAGAGTTTAGAAGAAAAATCTATAGAATCTATTTCTCCATCAGTTTTATAGAGAGATTTTAATGTATCTCCTTCAAAAAAACATGCTTGATCTTGAGAAAAAGAAAACGAAGTAACCGACAGTAAACAGAAGAATAAGATAAATATTTTCATCACAAAACAAACTTAACAAAAAAAGGGGCATTAAGCCCCTTTGAGAATATCTAGTAATTAAATTTATAAAGCGTTGATATGCATTTGAAGACCTGACTTCAAGTTTGCCGCTTTATTATTATGAATTATATTTCTTTTCGCTAATTTATCTAACATAGCAACTACTGAAGGAAACATAGTCTCAGCTTCTTTACGATCTTTA
>CANJQZ010000168.1 GCA_947476515.1 Flavobacteriales bacterium | reverse complement strand
TTTCGCTAAATGCTCAATCAATTCATTAATCTTAACTTTTATTTCTGTGTCTAAACCGGGATGATTTAAACATTCCTGCAGCACGCCAACCTTTATTTTTTGTGCATTTTGCGTAGATTTAGCGTATACGGCATTAGAAGTTGTTTCATCAAACGGATCTGCACCAGACATCAATTCAAAAAGAATTTCAGTATCTTCTATTGAATTGGTAAAGGTCCCAATTTGATCAAAAGAGGAAGCATAAGCTATTAAGCCATAGCGACTAATTCTACCGTATGTAGGCTTAAGGCCGAAAGTGCCTGTCCAAGAAGCTGGTTGTCTTATCGATCCACCTGTGTCACTTCCTAATGCTACAGTGCAAAGACCTGCCGATACTGCAACAGCGGAACCTCCTGAAGAACCTCCAGGAACATATTTTACATTGTGATTGTTTTTAACGGGACCAAAGGCCGAATTCTCATTAGAACTTCCCATGGCAAATTCATCGCAATTAAGACGGCCAATAACCAGGGCATCTTGATCTAATAAACGCTGTAGGGCAGTTGCCGTGTAAAGTGATTCGAATCCTTCTAATATTTTAGAGGAAGCTGATACACGGTGATTTTTATAACAGATATTATCTTTAATTCCTATTACTACACCGGCTAAATTTCCAGCAGTTCCTTCTTTGATTTTTTGATCTATGCGCAATGCTTCCGACCGTGCGGATGATGAAAAAACCTCTAAAAAAGCATTTAACTCTTTTCTATCATCAATTTCCCGGAGGAAATGTTCAACTATTGACAATACGGTTTTTCCAGAATGGAGTGCCTTTCTGGTAGCTGCAATAGAACTGTACATAAGTACTACTTATCTTCTTTGGTGATTTCTGTAGAAGTAGGTTCATCTCCTTTCGAAGCGTCCTTAAATTCTTTTATTCCTTTACCAAGGCCTTTCATTAATTCAGGTATTTTTTTACCCCCAAATAAAAGTAGAACCACTGCTAAAACCAAAAATATTTCTAAAGGACCAAATTTACCCATAACAATAAAGATTAATTGAATTGTAAAATTAAGAATAATTATCTATTATTTACCTTTTAGTAGTTGCAAACTGTTAAAATAACACAACAAAAAAGAATAAATAAATCGAGATTATTCTATTACAATTTTCTGGCTACTTCCATTTCTTCGTATGCTTCAATAATGTCTCCAATTTGAATAGCGTCAAACTTATCTACATTAAGTCCACATTCATAGTTGTTTTTCACTTCCTTAACATCATCCTTAAATCGCTTTAAAGAACCTAAAACGCCTGAATGGACAACAATTCCATCTCGAATTACGCGAACCTTTGAAGTTCGTTTAATGGTTCCATCAAGAACATAACATCCAGCGATTGTTCCCACTTTTGTAATGTCAAAAGTTTCACGAATTTCTGCTGAACCAAGAATTTTCTCTTCAATATCTGGAGAGAGCATGCCTTCCATAGCAGCTTTAATTTCCTCAATAGCTTTGTAAATAATGGAGTACAAACGAATATCAATTTGTTCAGTTTCCGCCAATTTTCTAGCCCCAATTGAAGGTCTAACTTGGAATCCTATAATGATTGCATCAGAAGCAGAAGCAAGATTGACATCCGCTTCAGAGATTGCTCCAACACCCTTATGTATAATATTAACTTGAATTTCTTCTGTTGACAAGCTTAACAATGCATCGGATAAGGCTTCAATAGAACCATCGACATCACCTTTAACGATAATATTAAGTTCCTTAAAGTCACCAATAGCCAAGCGTCTACCAATTTCATCTAATGTGATGTGCTTAGTAGTACGCAAACCTTGTTCTCGGAACAATTGCTCTCTTTTAGTTGCAATTGATTTTGCTTCTTTTTCATCAGCAAGAACATTAAACTTATCTCCCGCACTTGGTGCTCCATTAATTCCTAGAATAGAAACTGGTTGTGACGGACCAGCTTGAAGAATATTTTTGCCATGTTCATCTTGCATAGCACGCACACGACCATAATGTCTACCTACAAGGATAACATCACCAATTCGCATGGTACCTGCTTGCACTAACATATTAGTAACGAAACCTTTTCCTTTATCCAAAGAAGATTCAATTACGGTACCAATAGCATTTTTAACTGGATTTGCTTTTAAGTCTAGAATATCTGCTTCTAGCATTACTTTATCCAGCAACTCTTCAATATTCAAATTTTGGCGTGCCGAAATTTCTTGGCACTGATATTTACCACCCCAATCTTCCACAAGGATATTCATTTGGGAAAGTTGTTCTCTAATCTTATCAGGATTTGCTCCAGCCTTATCAATTTTATTGATAGCGAAAATCATAGGGACATTGGCAGCTTGAGCATGGGAAATCGCTTCTTTAGTTTGTGGCATAACATCATCATCTGCTGCAACCAAGATAATAGCAACATCTGTAATTTGGGCACCTCTAGCACGCATTGCAGTAAAAGCCTCGTGACCAGGAGTATCAAGGAATGTAAGTTTTCTATCTTCCTTAAGAATGACTGAATAAGCACCGATATGTTGGGTTATTCCACCTGCTTCACCATCTGTTACATTTGCATTTCTAATTCTATCCAACAATGATGTTTTTCCATGATCGACATGTCCCATCACCGTAATAATTGGAGGTCTTGCAACTAAATCTTCTGGTTTATCTTCAACAACAGTTATAGATTCCTGAACTTCAGCACTAACAAACTCTGTTTCAAAACCAAACTCTTCTGCGACAATCTGAATTGTTTCCGCATCCAGGCGTTGATTTATAGAGGCAAAAATACCCAGCGACATGCAGACAGAAATAACCTGTGTAGGCTGAACGCTCATCATGCTTGCAAGTTCGGATACAGAAACAAATTCGGTTAATTTCAAGATCTTTTCATCTGCTTCAGCGAGCGCCATTTCTTCTTGGCGTTTTTGAGCAAAAGACTCTCTTTTAATCTTTCTGTTTTTAGAAGACTTTGATTTTCCTCCTTTATTTGACAAACGCGCTAGCGTGTCTTTAATTTCTTTTTGAATATCTTGTTCAGAAATCTCTTTCTTCTCTACTTTTCCGCCTTTTGCAGCTGGGGAAACATTTCCCGTTGAATTAGCTGGTCTATTTGCTGATGGTGCAGGAGCTGCAGGAGCTTCTTTCTTAATACGCTTACGCTTGCGTTTATTGGCTTCACTTTCTGCCGCGCTAATTTTCGGTTTTTCAACAGGAAGTTCAATTCGACCAAGAACGGTAGGACCAGTGAGGACTTTTCTTTCAAATCTGATCGTTTCAATCTCAACAGGAGCAATTGGATCAGGTGCTATAACTTCAATTGGAGCAACAGGTTCCTGTTCCACTTTTTTAGGCTCAGGTGTCTTTTTCTCTTCAGTTGCAGCAGCTTTCTTTTTATCAGGTCTTGTGCGTTGATTGATGGCATCAAGGTCTATTTTTCCCACGACCTGAACATGCATATCGTTATTATTTGATGGCATTTCAGGTGCCTCTTGCTCAGCAGCAACAGGTGTTTCCAACTTAGATTTGGGTTCAGGAGTAGCTGCTGGAGTTGATTCAGCCGTTGGCGATGATTTTGGAGCAGTAAATAACTTTCTCTTAATTTCATCTAAATTAATATCAGCTTCATCCTCTTCATCAATTACAGGAATCGGCTCAGATTTTTCAACCTCTCGGACATCTTTAAGTGAAAGAGACTCTCGTTTTTCACGCACAGAGGCGCCTTTCGACTGTTCTTTCATGCTCTGGTCGGCAGCAAACTCTGTACACAACAAATCAAAGTGATGTGGCTCTAATTTGGTATTAGGATTCGAGTCAATTTTTACACCTTTTGACTCAAGAAATTCTACCAAAGTAGGTAAGCCTACATTAAGTTCACTTGCTGCTTTTCCTAATCTTATTGGTTTTCCAGCCATAAAATAGTTTCCTTACTAAAAATATATTCTTACTTATTCAAATTCCGCTTTCAAGATGCGGAATACCTCTTCAATTGTTTCTTTTTCCAAATCTGTTCTTTGCACTAGATCCTCAATACTTATTTCAAGCACTGATTTTGCAGAATCGCAACCAATAGTTTTTAACTCATCGATAATCCAGCTATCGATTTCATCAGCAAATTCTTCTAAATCAACATCTTCGATATCCACTTCACCATCACGATAAACATCAATTTCGTAGCCACAAAGCTTACCTGCTAGTTTAATATTGTTACCACCTTTTCCAATGGCCAATGATACTTGATCTGGTTTTAAGAAAACCTTCACTCTTTTGTCATCCTCGTTTATTTCTAAGGAAGTGATTTTAGCTGGAGATAAAGCGCGTTGAATCAACAATTGATTATTGGTTGTATAATTGATTACATCGATATTTTCATTTCTCAATTCACGAACAATGCCATGAATTCTTGAACCTTTCATTCCGACACATGCTCCAACAGGGTCTACTCTATCATCATAAGATTCTACAGCAACTTTAGCTCTTTCTCCTGGTTCACGAACAATTTTCTTTATGGTAATTAAGCCATCAAACACCTCAGGAACTTCTAATTCAAATAAACGCTCCAAGAATTCAGGGGCGGTACGAGAAAGAATAATAACAGGTGTACTGTTGCGCATATCTACTTTGGAAACAACAGCGCGAACTGTTTCTCCTTTTTTAAAGAAATCAGAAGGAATTTGTTCAGACTTCGGAAGTATCAATTCATTTTGATCATCATCAAGAACCAAAATTTCTTTTTTCCAAACTTGATATACTTCACCTGTTACAATTTCTCCAACTCTTTCTTTATAAACTTTATAAAGTTGATCTTTCTCAAGCTCTAAAATTCTAGAGATTAAATTTTGTCTTAGGGAAAGAATATTTCTTCGACCAAAATCAGCGAACTTAAATTCTTCTGTTACCTCTTCACCAATTTCAAAATC
>CANJQZ010000167.1 GCA_947476515.1 Flavobacteriales bacterium | reverse complement strand
TCCCGTTGCGGTAAAAGCAATTGCTGTGACCTCATCTTGTTTTGCTCCAAATTTTTTAGCCATAAAATAGCTAATCACAAACATTAAGGAGAAGTAGATCACCATTGGCAGCGCAATCCGGATTACATCCAAAGGTAAAGCCATTACCATATCACCTTTAAGAGAAAACATATAGATTATTGTGAACAGTAAAGCAATCAAAGTCAATGGAGAAATCGTTGGGATATAGCTTGAATTGAACCAATCCAAACCTTTTACTTTGATCAATAAATAGCGAGATGAAAATCCTAAAAAAAATGGTATTCCCAGATAAATAGCTACTGTTTTAGCGATTTCAAGCATATCTACACTAATGTTTGTAACTTGAATCCCAAGCTGACTTGGTAAGAAAGAAAGAAATATATAAGAATAAAAACTAAAGAAAAGCACTTGAAAAACACTATTCATTGCTATCAATCCTGCTGCATATTCACGATTTCCGTGGGCTAATTCAATCCATACAATTACCATAGCAATACAGCGCGCTAGTCCAATTATAATTAGACCAACCATATAATGAGGAAGATCCTTTAATAGCGTTATTGCCAATACAAACATCAGAATCGGTCCGACAATCCAATTCAAAAAAAGTGATAACGCCAATACTTTAATATTTTTAAAGACCTCTTTTATGGTTTCGTATTTTACTTTAGCCAAAGGTGGATACATCATTATAATTAAGCCTAATGCAAGGGGCAAATTAAAAACCTCAGTCTTTTCAGAATTGTTTTGAGAAGGAAAGAAATATCCAATTCCTATTCCAATAATCATTGCAACAAAAATCCATAAAGTTAGATATCGGTCTAAAAAGGAAAGCTGTTTATTTTTCGTCATTTTTAATTTGGTTAAATAGATATAAAATTTGTATTCCAATCTCCATCATAGTAGCACTATATGCCTTCAGCACTTGAGAATTACCATCAAAAGCCTTTGGGTCATTAAAGGGAATTGCGACACGAGTAAGAGCTCCTGGAACAAAAGGGCAATTGGCCTCTGCATCAGTACACATCATCAAGGCAATAAAATTATCCTTAGGATTATGAGCATCATTAATAAGTTTTGAAAAACAAGAAACAGATGCACCACTATCATAAGAAATATGATTCACGGGATTCGATTCATTCCTTTCAGGTTTGATTTCAAAACCTTCGTTGATTAACATCTGAATTACATTCGGATGCAAAGCTGTTATTTCTGTACCTGCAGAAAAACTTATTAATGGGAGATCGAAATAACGAGCAGCAACGGAACCCCAAATTTGTCCAAGATGACTTCTCCTGGAATTATGAGTACAAACGAATAATAAATTCAATGACTGCGATTCAGATAATACCAAGCTTATTTTTGAGGCCAAATCATTTAATACCATCCTCCGCTCCTCAGAAATTGAATTAAATTCCGAAAGAAGTTGGGTAATAAGTTGATCTATTTTTGGAAACATAACTATGGAATTAACAACAACCAGAACCAGGTTTACAAGCAGTAGATTGGCCCAAAACTATCTTTATTTTTTCTTTAGGAATACCACAACTATCCTCTGCGAGACAAGCAGTTTGTGTTGCTTGAAGTAAGAAACCAAAATCAGATTTCATAATCGAATACTTTTCAATGGTTTTTCCTTGCAATTCAACAAGGATCTCTTCATCGGGTAAAATTATTTTACTTTCAGTTTCTAGCATAATTTGCAACAATTTCTTGCTTGTTAAACGATGATTTATGTCATCTGCCAACCAAAGTTGGATATTAATTTCCCCAATATTCCTAATAGTTCCGCCACAATCAACAAATTGTTTTTGAGTCCGTCCAATTTCTGTAATATGAAAATGAGCAGGGAAAGAAATCCCATTAGGCATTATAAAAGCAAGAAGCTCTTGCTTTTGAAGTTCTGATTTAAATTCAAAATATTTCATATTAACAGTCGCATTTAGTTTGTTGTAGATCGTATTGTAGGAGCATATCACCGACAAAAACACGCAGTCTTTCGATTACTGTATGATTTAGGCAGTAACAAACAGATTTACCTTCAATGGTGCCTTGGATGATCCCAACATTCTTAAGTACTTTTAAATGTTGAGAGATGGTAGGCTGTGCAAGAGGAATTTCATTGGTGAGATAATTTCCAACACAAGTTTTATAAGTCAATAAGGTCTTTACGATTGCTAATCGTGCAGGGTGACCAAGTGCTTTAAAAATAGCTGCTTCTTCATTTATTTGATCGTGAAAAATTTCATTTTTTGTAGCTCCCATTGAATTTTTTATTTGATTAAACGCAATTAAATTGATTTTAATTTCATTGTTATACAAGTAATATTAATCGTCTTATTGCAATATGCAGATATAAAAATTTGTTCAAAAAAGACAAGAAGCAATATTTGATAAGACAAAATTAAGAACATATTGTCATATTGCAATATTACGATAGGTTATTTATAGATTATTAATTTATTAAATCAAAAACTTTTTTACGCTCGAAATATTCTCAAGATTGTTTTTCCCACAACAGTTAGATCTGTTAGAAATGTTCTTTTTTCTAGATAGGCTAAATTAATCGCAAGCTTAGATGGCATTACCACATCAATGTATGTTTTTTTTGGATCCTCGGAAGCTGCCAACAATTTATTTTCCTCAAAATACTGTAGTGATGCTTCATCAGTAATTCCTGGTCGAACCAATAATACTTCTCGCTGTTGGGCAGTATAGAGTGCTACAAATTCAAGTACTTCAGGTCTTGGGCCAACCACACTCATTTGCCCTAAAAGGACATTGATAAATTGAGGGAATTCATCTAATTTAAATTTACGAATAACATAACCTACCCTTGTGATTCTAGAATCCTTAGCACCAACGGTTAAGTTACCTTGCTTATCCGCATCTATTAGCATAGAGCGAAATTTTAATAATTTAAATTGTTTTTCATCCTTTCCAATTCTAACTTGACGATAAAAAACACTTCCTTTTGATTCTATCCGAATCAAGATAGCGATTACAATTCCAATAGGAAGAAATAATAATAAAATAAAACTTGAAAATATTAGGTCGAAAAACCGAATCATAGCATTACTTTATGATAAGCAAATTTCACTGCATCAATAATATAAAGTACTTTTTCATCAGTTAACTGAAAATAAACTGGCAATGAAATTTCACAAGCATATTTAGCATAAGCAGTTGGATAATTATTGATATCAAAATCATCTTTATAGGCACTTAATAAAGGTAAGGGCTGAAAATGTACATTCACCGCGACATCTTTTTCAAAAATTTCATGAATTATTGCATCTCTTTGTTCCTCTGATATCCCATCGATACACAACTGAAATAAATGATAACAGGTTGATCTATCTAAATCTTTCTCAATTGGAAGAATAGCCCAAGAGCAATCTTTGAATCCATTATAATAAAGCCCAAAAATTGAAGCGCGTCGATCCATATTTTCCTGATATCGATCTAATTCAATCAAACCAATAGCTGCTTGAATATCAGTCATATTACATTTGTAACCTGCTTCCAAGACATCATATTTCCAAGCACCTTTTTGCATTTTCGCTAAGGCATCTTTGGATTGACCATGAAGAATTTTGATGCAAAATTCTTTATATATTTCCTCATGATCAAAATTATTAGGTAAGTTAAAACAAACTGCTCCACCTTCTGCAGTGGTTAAATTCTTTACTGCATGAAAAGAAAAGCAAGTAATATCGGCATACGCACCAGCTCTTTTGTCTTTATATTTTGCGCCAAAACTATGAGCGGCATCTGCTGCAATTAAGATTCTACCTAATTGTCTTTGCTTTTCATTATTTGGTTGAAAAATTGATCTATTTTCCTCTATTAAATTATAAATCGCATCGTAATCACATGGAAGACCGGCAATATCAACAGGCATAATTACTTTTGTTCGAGAGGTAATTGCTGCTTTAATTTTTTCAATAGAAATATTAAAATCTGCGGCATTAATATCTACCATAATTACTTTTGCGCCGGTATGTAAAACCACATTAGCACTTGCGCAATAAGTATATACTGGAATAATAACCTCATCACCTGGTCCTATGCCCCACCAACGCAGAAACACCTCCATACCCATGGTCCAAGAACTCACTGCTACAGTTGTTTTACAAGAACAATATGCTGAGATTTCTTTTTCAAATTTCTTAGTTCTTGGCCCAGTTGAAATCCAACCACTTTGCAAAGTAGCTACTACTTCATCAATAATTTTCTGATCTATTCGAGGCGGTGAAAAAGGAATCATACTATCTAGTTAATACTTGTTGTTTAATTGAAGGGCTTTTTCTTAAAATAAAAAACTCTAGGATACCACGAATATAGCCACTTCCATAGGATAAATGCAGGGTGACAAAAGATCTTATCAAACCTAGAAAGTTAGTTATCGAATGATCCGCATATTTAATTGAAAAGAATAAAAGCAAGATCAAATAAAAAATATTTGGTAATAAAAGGATCCAGAAAACACCAAATGGTATTAGGAATATGAATGGTGAAAGCAGTAGGTAGAATACAAAAAGAGGTGGCGCCATTTGGCGAATAGTTGTTATTGTTTTGTGCTTCTTGTTTACATATACTTTCCAATATCCATATTGAAAAAATTGTTTGCTCACTTGTTTAAAGGTATTTCGGACATAATATTTCAATTCAATATCTGCTTCGAACCAAATTTTACCGCCTGCTTGTAGCACTCTAAAATTAAAATCATCGTCTTGATTACGGGTTAGTTGAGCATCAAACAAACCAATAGTATCGAAAACTTTTTTTGGATACATAGGACTTGTAACAGTGTCAGTATAACCTGATTTTGACAAGGTTCTAAAATTACCTAGTCCCATACCAAATGAGCTAGACATCGCCTTAGAAATTATTTGACTTTCTGAATTCGTATATTGATTTATCAAGGAACC
>CANJQZ010000166.1 GCA_947476515.1 Flavobacteriales bacterium | reverse complement strand
TCAAATTCAACAGTTCCCGGACTTGCTTTTTTACCTAGAATACTTGCATTCAAGGAATCGGCTTCTAAATTAAAAGGAACACTTTCCGATAGAATTCTAGGATGTGATTGAAGTATTTTTCCTGTTGCTGCACTACCCGTAAAAGTTACGACATCTCTATTATCAACACTATCAATTAATCCACGACCCAGTCCGACCAACAATTGTAAAGCTCCTTCAGGAAGAATTTTTGATGCAATGATATCTCTAACAACAACTTCACTTAAAAAACTAGTATACTCAGAAGGTTTTACAACTGCTGGAACACCAGCCATTAAATTCACCGCAATTTTTTCTAACATTCCCCAAATAGGAAAATTGAAAGCATTGATATGGATCGCAACGCCTTCTTTAGGAACCATGATATGATGACCAATAAAACTTCCATTTTTTGATAGTGGCACTGCAGATCCATCTACATAATAGGGTAGATCAGGAAACTGTTTGCGCAAGGAGGCATTTGCAAATAAATTTCCAATTCCTCCTTCGATATCAATCCAAGAGTCAATTTTTGTTGCGCCTGTCCAAGAACTTACTTCGTAATATTTTTCTTTATGCTCTAGCAAATGAAGCGCTAATGCTTTAAGCATGCGACCTCTTTCTTGAAAGGTCATTTTGCGTAATACACTTCCTCCTTTAGTTCTACCGTACTCTAATACTTCAGAAAAATTAATTCCGGCACTGGATACTGAACCAATAGCCGCACCTGTAATGGAGTTGAATAATAAGGTTTCTTCGCCTGAGCCATCTTCCCAATTACCAAGAATATAATTTTGATATCGTTTCATTAAAACAATGTTTTAGATAAATATAAGTCAGAATTTTCAGACCTACAGTTTTAGAAGCATAGCAATTAATAGAAAATCATCTTTATTTCATAATAAATCGTAGCAAATCATTTCCATTAGCATAGATCATAAGACCAAGTAATAAGACAATACCTACATATTGCGCATATTCTAATACTTTCTGTGGCGCTTCTTTTCCTGTAATCATTTCATATAATAGAAAGACAACATGTCCACCATCTAGAGCAGGAATAGGAAGAATATTCATAAAGGCTAAAATTATAGACAGCAAAGCTGTATTTAACCAGAAAGCTTGCCAATCCCAAACCGCTGGGAACATATTTCCAATCGCTGCAAATCCACCAATAGAACTTGCTCCTTTTTTAGTGAATACAAATTTAAATTGAGAGACATAATCTCCTAAGGTATTTGCCCCATATATATATCCAACAGAAATACTTTTTAAGAAGGAAAAATGTACCGTTTCAATAGCACTTGAATCTACCATTGCTTTTGAATTTATTTGAAACCCAATGGTTCCATCTTTATTTACCCTTGAATTGATTGCTAAGGTATCCTTACCTCTAAGTACCTCCAATGCTGTTTTCTTACCTCTTACTTGATATAATGCCGCTTGTAGATCATCAAAATAAACAATCTTTTTTTGATCAACAGAAAGCAATAAATCCCCAGCTTTTAGACCCGCTTTTTTTGCAGGAGCATCAGCGACAATTTTCTCAATTTTATTTGCTTTAGACCTCAATGAAAAAGCAGGAAATGCACCAGCTTTAAATAAGGCACGGTCAATATCTTTAGGTAGTTTCACATTTGAAATACTTCCATCTAGATGTTGCACTTTTAAATTTCGTTTGTAGCGCAATAAAATGCATTTGTTTAACTCGTCAATACTGGTCACTTTTTCACCATCAAGGACTAAAATTTTATCTCCAGAATGAAGTCCATATTGACCTAAAAACGGGTGTACACTTAGTCCTGTGCTTAATTTATTTGGATTCAATTCTGTCCGTCCCCAAACAAAAACTACACTGATATAGATTAAAAATCCTAAAATTAAATTGACAGTTACACCACCTACCATGATGATTAAGCGTTGCCAAGTCTTTTTCGAACGAAATTCCCATGCTTCTGCCGGCAATTTCATTTGTTCAGTATCCATCGACTCATCGATCATACCAGCAATTTTTACATAACCCCCAAGTGGCAGCCATCCCAAACCCCATTCTGTTGTTGAAGGATCTTCTTTCCAAGTTTCAGGTGATGATTTTGTAAACCATACTGTTTTTTTGACGCCGTTAACTTTTTTGTATCTAAACAAAGAAAAATAAGGATTAAAGAATAAATAAAATTTTTCAATTCGAGTTTTAAAAAAACGAGCAGGAAGAAAATGGCCAAATTCATGTAAAGTCACTAAAATAGCAAGTGACAGAAATAATTGCGCAGCCTTAATAAGAATATCCATTGTATAATTTTGTGATACAAATATAATGTTTAAACGGTCATTTTAAAAGTTAAAAATCTATAAGTACCTTATACTAGTTGCATAGATATTTTTTCTACTGCCTCGAATTGCTTAATTTCGTTGCAGACACATGCATAATTCGGACAGCCTACTTATTATTCCCACTTACAACGAAAAAGAAAATGTTGATAAGATGGCGCATATTCTAATGGAGACTTATCCATTGACAGATATTTTATTCATAGACGACAACTCTCCTGATGGCACGGCAATCCTTATAAAAGAATTAATAAAAACATATCCAGAGCGTATTTATTTGGAAGAACGCATTGAAAAATTAGGTCTAGGCACCGCTTATATTCATGGATTTAAATGGGCTTTATCCAGACACTATTCGTTTATTTTTGAAATGGATTGTGATTTCTCTCATAACCCAGCGGATGTTGCAAGGTTAAAAAATGCTTGTTTAGAAGGTGCGGATGTTGCGATTGGTTCGCGTTATTGTAAAGGGGGAAAAGTTGAAAACTGGCCCATGAAACGCATATTGATGTCTTATTTCGCAAGTGTCTATGTCCGGTTAATTTTATGGATTTCCATTAAGGATACCACCGCTGGATTTAAGTGTTACCGTGCCGATGTACTGCGTAAAATAAATCTCGATCAGATAATTTTCAAGGGCTATGCATTTCAAATTTGTATGAAATATGCGGCGCTTCAACATAAGTTTAAAGTGGTAGAAGTACCTATAACTTTTATTGATAGAATCTATGGTGAATCAAAAATGAGCACCGGTATATTTAAGGAGGCATTCTTTGGAGTCTGGAAAATGAAAACCATGAAATTATGACCAAGTATCTTATTAAAAACGGAACCCTGGTCAATGAGGGAAAAAGCATGACCATGGATATGTTGCTTAAAGGTGGCATCATTCAAAAAATAGACAAAAACATTACTGCAGATGCTTCCATGGAAGTTATTGATGCCTCAGGTTTATTAGTGCTTCCGGGTTGTATCGACGACCAAGTTCATTTTCGTGAACCAGGGCTGACGCATAAAGGAAATATTGCAAGTGAATCCAGAGCTGCTGTGGCAGGAGGTATTACCTCTTTTATGGAAATGCCAAATACCATTCCGAATGCCCTAACCCAAGAATTTTTAGCAGAGAAATATGATATAGCAGCAGCAAATTCTATAGCCAATTATTCCTTTTTTATGGGGGCCTCCAATGATAATTTGGAAGAGGTTCTAAAGACGGATGGAAGAAATGTATGTGGTATTAAAGTGTTTATGGGCTCCTCCACAGGAAACATGTTAGTGGATAAAGAAAAAACACTAGAAGGCTTATTTTCTAAAGTCCCCTTATTAATTGCAACTCATTGTGAGGATGAATCAACTGTTCGCGCAAATTTAGCGCAATATCATGCTCAATACGGGGAAAATATACCCATGTCTGCCCACCCCTTAATTAGAAGTGAAGAAGCCTGTTATTTATCTTCTTCTTTGGCGGTTTCACTTGCCAAACAATATGGTTCTCGCTTGCATGTTTTGCACATATCTACTGAAAAAGAGACCCATTTATTCGACAATAGTATTCCTTTAGCAGAGAAAAAAATCACAGCAGAGGCTTGTATTCATCATTTATGGTTTTCAGAAGAAGATTATTTAGATAAAAACACCCTAATAAAATGGAATCCAGCAGTAAAAAAAGCCAGTGATAGAGCTGGGATTTGGGAAGCCCTATTGGACAATCGCATTGATGTAATTGCTACCGATCATGCTCCCCACACATTGGAAGAAAAATTAAGAAAATACGACCATGCTCCATCAGGAGGCCCTTTAGTGCAACACGCTTTATTGGCCATGCTCGAGAAAGTTAAAGAGGGATTCATTACTGTAGAAAGAATGGTTGAAAAAATGGCGCATGCTCCCGCTACTTTATTCAGAATTGAAAATAGAGGATTTTTACGCGAGGGTTTTGCTGCAGATATTGTACTCGTTAATCCAGCTCTTGCTACGAAAGTTAAGAATGAGGAGGTTCTTTATAAATGTGCTTGGACACCATTTAACGATTATTCTTTTTCATCTGCAATTTCAAAGACTTTTGTTAATGGAAACTTGGTTTTTAGTGATGGGAAAATCCAAGATCAGGGCATGGGTCAACGCTTAACTTTTAGGGTCTAATGAAACAACTGGCACATCTATTTATTTTAGTTTCCTTTATTTTCAGTTGTTCACAGCAACCCGCTCCAGCGAAGCCCAATAATTTCATTTCCCAAGAGGAAATGTCACAAATAATGGAGGAGGTAATGTTGCTAGAAGCTTATTATCAGAAAAAATATGGAGCTCCTTCTGTGTATAAGGATCCATTAGCTTTAGCAGCCGAAGGAGTATTCAAGAAACATAAAATAACAGCAAAAATTTACGAGGATAATTTTACCTATTATGCCCAACAATATGAGATCTTTAAAGAGATTAATGATGTTATTATTGAAAGGCTGAATAAAAAAATTGTAAAGCCTTAGTCCAACATTAGGTCGGCATCTATTCCATCATTTTGTTCCTGAATAAACATTGCGATTTCACTAACAATATTTGTTTTTCGATACTCTTCATGAGCTCGATAAGATTGATCATATTCTCTCAAATGTAATTGAGCTT
>CANJQZ010000165.1 GCA_947476515.1 Flavobacteriales bacterium | reverse complement strand
TGAATAACCTTCATTGGATATTAAATTTTCTATTTTATCAAAGATCCAAGTTTTTTTATACTCACCTAAGGGAGCAAAGCCACCTTTTCTAACGGACAATTTTGGATCAGGAATTATTTTATCTAGTGAGGCAACGCTTACTTCTCCAAGGCCGCTGCATTTTTGACATGCACCATAAGGAGAGTTGAAAGAGAAAAGACTTGGTTCCGGTTCAGGATAACTAATTCCGCTGTCAGGACACATCAAAGAACGGCTAAAATAATGGCAGGTATTCGTTTCAAGATCTTGAACCATCATAATGGCATCACCATGTTTCATAGAAAGTAGAATGGCATCATACAATCTTTTATAATCTTTTTCTTCCACCAGGAGTCGATCCACTACCAATTCAATATCATGAACTTTATAGCGGTCTAATTTCATTCCTTTGACAATGTCCTGAATTTCACCATCTACCCGAACCTTTGTGAAACCCATTCTTTGCATTTGTTCAAACAATTCTCTGTAATGACCTTTTCTCCCCCTAATCTTTGGTGCAAGAAGGGCAATTTTTTTACCTGAATATTTATTTTGAATAATTGAGGCAATTTCATCGTCAGAATATTTGATCATTTTGTTCCCACTTACATAAGAATAAGCAGTTCCTGCGCGAGCAAACAACAAACGAAAAAAATCATAAAGTTCCGTTATTGTCCCAACGGTAGATCTTGGAGATCTAGAAACCGTTTTTTGTTCAATAGCAATCACGGGACTTAATCCCTCTATTTTATCGACATCTGGTCTTTCTAAACCGCCAATAAATTGTCGAACATAAGATGAAAAGGTTTCTATGTAGCGTCTTTGTCCTTCAGCAAAAAGCGTATCAAATGCTAAAGAAGATTTCCCACTGCCACTTAATCCTGTGAAAACAATAAGTTTATTTCTTGGAATAGTAAGATCAATGTTTTTTAAATTATGCTCTTTAGCGCCGTGTATTTGTATACTTCCGCTTTCAATTTCTTTTTTGCTCATTTAGAATAGGATGCATAATTTTTTAACTTACAATTTTCTCCTGGCAATAAAAGAAGTTGCGGTTGATTCATATTTATGAGCGAATTTTTCAAAATCCATGGATTAAGTTTTCTAACTATTTTAAGGTTTACATCATGATTTTTAGACCAAAGCGCTAAGTTTTTAATGGGAGATTTTACTTTTATTTTTTTAGTTTCTAAAGGTTGGTACAATTGTTCTTTAGTAATATAATAACCGTATGCTTTTGGGTTCTCCATTATTATTTTGAGTGCCATTATTCTAAAAACATATCTAGCAGTTTCATTGTTCATTTCTGAATCAAAATAGTGATCGGTATATTGTCTTTTCATATCAGAACGAACTCCACCCAATCCACGATTAAATGCAGCAGCAGTCATAATCCAATTGTTAAATACTTGGTTTACATTTTTGAGATATTGACAAGCAGCATGCGTACTTTTCTCTAATGCTAAGCGTTGGTCTATTTCATCATTGATTACTAAACCATATTCTTTTGCTGTAGCGGGCATAAACTGCCAAAAGCCACTAGCGCCAACCGGACTTTGAACATTAGCAAGTCCACTTTCAGCGACAGCAAGATATTTAAAGTCGTCTGGAACTTGTTCGTTTTTAAGTATGACTTCTATTGGACCAAAGAAACGATTTGCTCTTTTTATATAAAGATTAGTTGCAGATTGAGCATATGTATTCATGATAATCTCTCTATCCAATCTTTCTTTGATGTCCTCATCTTCTAGATTTATTTTTTGACCAAAAAGTTCCATCTCCTTTGGTAGAGAGGGGAGAGATTGGTTTTGGATAGGTTTTAAAGTAGCGTTGTCTAAAGCTAAGTTATCCTTTTGTTGACAAGAAATAATGATAAGCAAGCAGCTAAAAAGTAATATTTGTTTCATAGTTTGCACATTGAAAACAAAGGTAGTTATTTACTTATCTGGCTGTTGATATTTTTGAGTATTTCTATAAAGAAAATAAAAGGCAATAAAAAAGAAAGGAACAATCAGTAAACTTTGATATCTCATTTCATTTCGAACCAAATACATCATGAAAATTCCCAGAACAGAGGCTAGGAAACCAATACTTAAAAACACATACCAAACTTGTTTTTCTGTAAACCCTGCATAAACAAGATGGTGTGTTGTATGATCTTTTCCTCCTATCATCGGACTTTTTCCTTTCTTGAGTCTGTTGATTACGACACTCAAAGAATCAATTGCTGGTGCAGTAAAACAAATAAGGATGATGTAAAATTTATTCCAAAGAGGTACATGATGCGACATGTCAAAATCCCATAAAAATTTAATACTGAAAAACGCTGCAATTAAACCTAAAAATTGACTGCCGGAATCACCCATAAATATTTTAGATGAGGGCGCATTGTAAAATAAAAAGCCAATTAGTGAACCTATTAATCCTAATAAAATATAGTTATAGTAGGAGTGACTATCCAAATTAAAAAATAAATTAGCACCAAGGCAGCTCAAGAGAATAAAAATCACGACACTGGTCGTAATACCATCCATATTGTCCAGCATATTTAAGGAATTCATTAAAACGACTACCCAAAAAACTGTAAGAAGAGCATTCAACCAGTAGTGACTGCTCAAATTAATTACACTGCCACTCATGGCAATAATCAATCCGCAAATAATTTGAATTGAAAACTTAAGCAGTGGTTTTGTATTGTAGGCATCATCAGCCAAACCCATTAGAAAGGCAAGTCCAGCTGCAATAAATAATCCAATTACATGACTATCATTAAATACATTGGTTTGTACATTAATTACCAAATATAAAAACACACAAATTAAAAAGCTAACATACATACTAATACCTCCCAGTGAAGGTTTTGAGGTATTGCTCCAACGAATTGTAACATCATTTTTATTGCGAATCCCTAAGGTTTGAGAAAACTTTAAAAGTAAGCCGTTTATTACTAGCGTTATAAGCCAACACACAGCAAAAAATATTAAGGAAATTATAATGTAATTGTCCATTAGAAAGGGCTGGTAAATTGATTAAACATCATGCCTTCCTTGTCTTTTTGAGAAACAAGTGCATTGTCTGTTCCCCAATTAATATTTAAATCTTCATCATTCCAAAGTAAGGTCTGCTCATGATTGGGAGCATAGTAGTTGGTGCATTTATAGCAGAAAATAGTATCTTCCTCTAGAGCAACAAAACCATGCGCAAAACCAGGTGGAATCCAGAATTGCCATTTATTTATTGCATCGAGTTGAACGGCTACATATTTCCCGTAGGTTGAACTTGATTTCCTTATATCAACGGCTATATCTAGAACACTGCCATGGGCAACATGTACCAATTTTCCTTGTTCATAAGGAGGAGATTGAAAATGCAAACCTCTAAGTACCTCTAATTTTGAAACACTTTGATTGTCTTGTTTAAAACTGAAATCCCCTAAAATTTCTTTGTATTTTTCTTCATGAAAACTTTCTATAAATACACCTCTTTCATCTTCAAATAATCGGGGTTTTAATAGAATTAACCCTTCAATTTCTAATTGTTCCGTCTCCATAAATTACTTATTTTGTTCCAAATTTTACGAAGAAAATTGACCTCTGCATCATCTGAGTAATAACCTGAATTTGTATATCCATAACCATAACCATAACCATAACCATAGAAAGACCTTTTATCTTCTACTCCATTTAAAATAACATTAAGAGATTTTAATTTTTGAATGCTAAACAATTCTTCGACTCTTTCAGCGAATACTCTTTTCGAATATTTAGATTTAAATACATAGATTGGAATATCTGCTTGAGCGAGAATGTGAATACCATCGGAGACAATTCCAACTGGAGGGTTATCGATTAGAATAATATCATATTTAAGTTTCAAATCTTCTAAAAATTGCTGAAAAGCTACTCCTTGAATCAATTCTGAAGGATTAGGGGGGATTGGACCGGCTGTAATGAAATCTAAACCAGGAATTTCTGAGGATTGAATAACTTGTTCAATAGAGGAATGTCCTGATAATAAATTACTCATTCCTTGTTTGTTATCTGCATTAAACCCTAAATGAACTTTAGGTTTTCTTAAATCTAAATCAATTAAGATTGTTTTTTTGCCACCCAGCGCAATCATTCCTGCTAAATTTAAAACAACGAAAGTTTTACCTTCACCAGAAACAGAAGAGGAAATAGCAATCACTTTAGCATCTTTATTAATAAAGCTCATATTGGCTCTAATATTCCGAATCGATTCAGCAAGTCTTGATTTTGACGACTCATTTACAACGACTTGAGAAAACTTCATTTTCTTTTTATAGAGTGGAATAGAGCCCAAAAAATTCGTTTCAGTGGGTAGTAAACTTTGAAGGTCTTGAAGTGTTGTGATTTCATTATAAGTCAAATAACGAATCACAAGTAGCCCAAGTCCTAGAACAAATCCTAAGAGCAAGGCAAATATATAAACCACGCCAACTCTTGGGTACATGGGATTAATAGGTACAACTGGTTCGCTCAAAATCCTGTTAGAGGTTGAATACCCCGCATTTGAAAGTTCGAACTCAATTTTTTTCTCGGTAAATAAAGAAAAATATCGATTGTTCAATTCCTCCATGTATTTTAAGCGCTCAAATTCCATGGTTTTTTCTGGTAAACCATAATATTTACCTTCTATTTCATTGATTTTATCTTGGATCATGGATCGATCATGCCTTAAGCGCTCGTCAATAATTTTCAAGCTTTTTTTAATGGAAAAAATTCGATTATTAATGCGTTCATTAATGACTTTTATTTGTCTGTTTTCTTGAGTTACATCTCTTAAAAGATCTTCTTCTGTCTCCAATAATTTATTTAAATCTTCCACTTGTCTTAAAACTGTTCCTTCAAAACTTTTTTTACCAACCATTTCAGGAATTAGTCGATAAATTTCAAGTCGATTCGGGTCAATGTTTATCCTCGAATTCACCAT
>CANJQZ010000164.1 GCA_947476515.1 Flavobacteriales bacterium | reverse complement strand
TTCTTTGCTTCAAGCAATGGGCGTCAAAGTGGAGAAAGTTGAAAAAGGAACTTATATTTTTCAAGCTAAAGAAATTGATTTTGATTATTTGGCAAGTGAGGATTTTAAGTTACGAGCATCCTCCTTACGAGGATCAATTATGATTGTTGGTCCTTTACTGGCAAGATACGGTAAAGGTTTTATTCCAAAACCAGGAGGTGATAAAATTGGTCGTCGTCGTTTGGATACTCATTTTGAGGGATTTGCCTTGTTAGGAGCCAAATTTAATTATGATGCAGGAGAACATTTTTATTCTGTCGAAGCGAAAAAATTAAAAGGAGCTTACATTCATTTAGATGAAGCGTCTGTTACCGGAACGGCAAATATCTTAATGGCTGCAGTTTTAGCGGAAGGAAAAACTACTTTTTATAATGCTGCATGCGAACCCTATATTCAACAATTATGTAAGATGTTGAATTCTATGGGTGCCAAAATTACGGGTATCGCCTCAAACATGCTACATATAGAAGGAGTGAAGGAATTGAAAGGTTGTTTTCATCGGGTGCTTCCTGACATGATTGAAATTGGAAGTTTTATCGGTCTGGCAGCCATGACAAAGTCTGAAATTACCATTAAAGATGTTAGTTGGGACAATCTAGGTATTATTCCAAATGTATTCAGGAGATTAGGGATTAAATTGGAAAGAAGGGGAGATGATATTTATATCCCTGCTCAAGAACATTATGAGATCGAAACATTTATTGACGGCTCCATTCTAACTATTTATGATGCCCCTTGGCCAGGATTCACTCCAGATTTATTATCTATTATTTTGGTGGTTGCTTCTCAAGCTAAAGGTTCTGTTTTGATTCATCAAAAAATGTTTGAATCTAGACTCTTTTTTGTAGATAAATTGATTGACATGGGTGCTCAGATAATTTTGTGCGATCCACATAGAGCTACTGTAATTGGAATGAATAGAGAGCATTCCTTAAAAGGTATAAGCATGACATCACCTGATATTCGTGCTGGTGTGTCACTTCTTATCGCAGCGCTTTCAGCAGAAGGAAAAAGTACCATTCATAATATTGAACAAATTGATCGTGGTTATCAAGACATTGAGATTCGATTGAATAATATTGGTGCAGATATTAGAAGAATAGGTTAATGAATTCTAAGATCAATCTAAGTGTTTTAATTGGGCTTCTCGTAAGTCTATTCTGTGTTGGTTTTTGTTTCAATAAGGAACAATCATTACTGAAAAAGACAAATGCGCCTGAAATTATACTTGAATCTCCAAATGGAAAATTGATAAAACTATCATCATTAAAAGGAAAATTAGTGCTCATTGATTTTTGGGCTTCTTGGTGTGGTCCATGTCGTAAAGAAAGTCCAAATGTTGCTGAAGTATATGCTAAATATAAATCGAGAAAATTTAATAATGCGAAGGGCTTTGATGTATTTAGTGTTTCTCTAGATCGTGAAATTTCAGCGTGGAAGAACGCCATTGTTAATGATAAATTGATTTGGAAAAATCACTGCATTGATAAAGAAGGTAAAGTTGCTGCACTTTATGGTGTAACTTCTATACCAAGTGCTTTTTTGATAGATGGTGAAGGTAATATAATTGCACAAGGGCAAGATTTAAGAGGCTTAAATCTTCACATTACCATCGATAAACTTTTAAAGTAATTTATATTTTTTCAAGGACATGCAAAATGAGTTCTTTCATTTCTGTTGCATGCTCTTTTGAGAATTCTAGATTCGGCCTATTGGCAATTCCCAAACATATTGTTGAACATCTATGTCCTAAGGCTTTCCCTAGAATGAATAAGGCGGAACTTTCCATTTCAAAATTACAAACGAGTAAGCCATTCATATTAAATTGCCCCAACTTCAATTGAAGATTTTCGGTACTATTTTTAAGTCTTAATTGTCTGCCTTGTGGTCCATAAAAACCGGATGCTGTTATTGTAATTCCCGAAAATGAATTAGAGGATTGTAATCTATGTGCTATAGTTTCGTCACCAGCGGCAACATAAGGTACAATTGCCTTGGGTAATTTTAGAAATTCACTTAGTTGCTCCTGAAGATAAAGTTCTTTTTCGCTGTACTCAATTTGATAAAAGTGAGCTACATTATCCAAACCTAATGCATAATCACTAATAATATAACTGTGCAACGGAATAGATTTTTGTAGGATTCCACAGGTGCCAATTCTAACTATTTCTAGACTTTTTTTATTCGGTAGTTCTGTCCTTGTTTTTAAATCAATATTTGCTAATGCATCTAATTCATTTAGCGTAATATCAATATTATCTGTACCAATTCCTGTAGATAAGGCCGTAATTCGTTTCTCTTTAAAGTATCCTGTGTGACAAACAAATTCCCTATTCTGAGACTTAAATTCTATCGTGTCAAATAAGGACGAAACGATAGCGACACGATCTTGGTCGCCCACTAATATTATTTTTTCAGCTAATGCATCAGGGGAAATCCCTAAATGGTATACTTTTCCATGTTTATCAAGGACTAGTTCTGTCGGAGGAAAAGTGTTCAAGTTATTTGTTTAGACTTCCAAACACTTTAGCAAGCAAATCACTAACGCGAGCCAAAGGATCAACACGAATCTTATTTTCTTCAATGGCAATCATATGGAATAATCCTTCAATTGCTTTCTGTGTAATGAATGCATCTAAATCTGGATTTATTTTCTCGCCACCTGTTAGGCTTGCAGCAGTATTGTATTTTGTTAAAATAGGATTCCAATATTCCGTTAATTTCACCTTTGCAGTTGCTTCTTTTACCTTAGGAAGAAATGCTGTATAAAGTGCCGCAGTCGTTTGGTCTTTTAAGAACTTTGTTGCTGCTCCTTCGCCACCTTTTAATATGGCAAAACCATCTTGTACAGACATGTTTTTAATGGCATCAATAAAGATGGGTAAAGCTTCTTTAGTAGCTTCCTCAGCTGCTCTATTAAGAGTAGTCTCAAATTTATCAACTTGATTCGTTAGACCAAGTTTTATTGCTTTTTCTTTTACTTTAATAGCATCAGGTGGGAAAGGCAAACGAATAGCTTCGTTTTTTAAAAATCCATCAGTAATGGATGTTAACGAACTAGCATTTTTAATCCCAACATTCAATGCTTCTTTTAATCCAGAAATCACTTCATCATTACTTAATGCAGGAGTAGAAGGAGTAACAATAGAATTTAAATTCTGCTTGATATTTATTTTTGGAATCTGAGTTAATACATCGCAAGATGTTAACATAAAAACGCTACATATGACACCTAAAAACAAGTTTTTAATCATGATTTTTTATCTCAAAACATTAATATAACCATTCAAAACCTTCTTACCATCATTGTCTTTCTCTTTGTACCAAGCAGTCCAATTATACACACCAGAGGTAACTAGTTTACCATTGTAGGTTCCATCCCATTCAGCATGTGTGTCATGACTTTCCCAGATGATTTCCCCCCATCGGTCATACACCTTCAAATCAAAACTTTGTTGATCAATTCCTTCAACATAAATGTACCAAGTTTGATTGTGCTCATCGTCATCTGGTGTAAAGGTGTTTGGTGCATAAAAAACAACATCTGGGATAATTTCTACATCCACAATAGTTGAGTCAGAACAACCTTGTGCTGTAGTTACAACTAACATTATTTGATAATTACCTACGACTCCTTCTGGATAAGTGACAATTGCAGAAGAACTGTTTTCAATTACAGATACCGCACCAATACTTGACCATTGCCAGTCTACAATGTTTCCTTCAGAATTATCATTGGTTTGAATGGAAGTTTCAAACCATGTTGCAGGATTTTTTGATAAGGTAAAATCAGCTGTTGGAATTGGAGTAACTTCAACAATGTCTGTTACAGAGCCAGAATAAACACAACCGTAAATAGAAGTTGTAGTAATGTTTACACTATACAATCCAGGAAGTGGGAAGGTATTAGCAACATCTTGAGTTCCAATAGCGGTTTGTACATCACCATTGGAGAAGTTATATACGGTTTGTGCTGTTTCTATAGCATTTTGCGATGTGTTGCTGAAGATAAACGCTCCAGGCATACAAGCAATAGGAATGTTTGGAGTAACATCTGGTACTATTGGAGTAGGGAAAGTAATTGTTAAACATGCATTGGTAGTTGGTGAACCACATTGCTCACTTAAAGTCAAACAATATTGTGTGTTTGAATTGGCAGGATCTACCAATGTTGTTTGTCCAACACTATGGTAATTACCATTTTCTGTCCAAGTATAAATATAAGGAGAAGATCCACCCGTACCTATTGCGGTAAGGTTAATCGAAGCTTCTGGACAAATCATTGTGTCAGGAGTGATCACGGAAATATTAAGTGGTGATGGCTCATTAATGGTTAGGGTAATCGTAGCTATACAACCTAAAGCATCTTGAACAATTATTGTTTGTAATCCAGCGCCTAAATCATTAGCGGTATTGGTTGTTGAAATCGAATTGTCCCAGTTGTAAATATAAGGTGCAGTTCCTTGTTGTGTTGATATGGTTGCTGAACCATTATTGATAGAATTACAATTAGCATCTACTTGATTTAAAACACTTAATATCATACCAGGTATTTCAGTAACTGTTAAGAAAACTGTATCAGAACAACCTGTATTGGAAGAAACTATACAATTATAAGCACCTGCTGTTAATCCAACTGCGGTTTGAGTAGTTTGACCATTACTCCATTGATAAGTAGTTGCAGCAGTAGCAGGGATTATGTTGGCAGTAGCTGTTCCATCATTACCTCCGGGACATGAAACTAAAGTAGTTGAACCACTATAAGATGCTGGTGTGTCTCCGACAATTGCAGTTCCTATGGCAAGGCATCCACTTGCATCTATCATATTAACGGTATAGGTTCCTGCCAATAAGTTATTTACAGTTGCTGTAGTAGCACCTCCTGGTGTCCATGTAATATTATAAGGTGGTGTTGCTAGTGGGCCTGGTGTAGCTGTAACAGA
>CANJQZ010000163.1 GCA_947476515.1 Flavobacteriales bacterium | reverse complement strand
GGCGGCGGAATGAGACAAGCTGGAATCATCGCAGCAGGAGGATTGTACGCGCTGAAAGAAAATGTAAACCGACTTAATGTGGATCATTTGCATGCAAAACAATTAGAAGCATGCTTGAATAATTGTCCCTGGGTTGAAAGTGTGTTGCCTGTTCAAACCAACATCGTGGTAATGCAACTTATGGACGCGGATAAAAGAGACTTTTATATCGAAAGTCTTTCGAATAATGGTATTAAGACTATGGCATTTGGAATCGGCATGATTAGAATGGTGACCCATCTTGATGTTAGCGAAGATCAAATTTCGATGGTATGTGAAACCTTGAAATCTTTCCAATAAATATGTAACCTTTTGTTGCTTTTAGTACTATAATTTACTGCAGAATAAAAAACATAGTATTATGGTAATAAAGTTACTCTCAATAGTATACTTTTTATTGTTATTAAATCTATCGTTTGGTCAAAATGACCCTTGTATTACGACCGATAAAAAACAAAAAAAATCTATTGAAGAAGCAAAAATGGAATCCGATTTTGAAAAATCTTCCGTTCTATATAGTACCATATTACAAAAATACCCCGACAACGCAGAAGCTCCATTTCTTTATGCAAAAAGATGCTATACTTATGCTATGCGTTGTTTTGACAAAGAAACTACGATTGGTGTAGGGGAACAAAATCTAAAAAAATCATTTGTTCTTTTCCAACTCGCACTAAAAAAATGCCCGACTATTCATGCAGATTGTCCGTATTATATAGGTTCCATTTTGTTATCCAATGGAGAGAAAGAAAAAGCAGCCAAAAGTTTACAAGTGTTTCTTGATTTTCCGCAAGATGACTTTACGAGATTACCCAACGACTATGAAACGAAAAAGACACAAGTAATTAAATTTTTAAAGGATTACGAAGAGGAGAAAAAATTACTTGATAATCCTGTCCCATTCGAACCGAATAAAGTAGTAAATGTAAGTTCTGCATTAGATGAGTATTTTCCGATGATTTCTCCAGATAATGACTTGATGTTTTTTACTAGAAAGGTAGATCGCACCAATCTAGGTGATATTGCTACCAATGTAAGAGAAGAGTTCACAGTAGCAACAAAAAATACCGGTAGCAATCAATTTACTTCTGGACAACCATTACCGAATCCTTTCAATGATGGGAGTTTTTATAATTATGGGACGGCGAGCTTATCGGTGGACAATAAAGAGATGATTATCTGCGCTTGTAAAATGGAAAAAGTTTACAACCAAAATTACTTGAATTGTGATTTATACACCACTACTTTTAAACGAAGTGGAAAAGGTGGTAATGATTTTAAATGGGCGCCTTTGGTAAATATGGGCGAAGGAATTAATACTAAAGATGGTTGGGAAGCGCAACCTTCGCTTTCTGCAGATGGAAAATTACTTTTCTACACCACACTTCGAAAAGGCTCAAGGGATAATGATATTTATTTCTCAGAAAGAATGCCCGATGGTTCCTGGTCGGTTGGAAAACCCTTTGACATAGTAAATACCGCGGGGAAGGATAAAAGTCCATTTTTTCATCAAGATGGTGAAACCTTGTATTTTGTTTCGGAAAGTAATGACATTAGAAAGGGAGTTGGAGGTCTTGATATTTTCTACATTAGAAAAGAAAAAGATACCTGGACAAGCCCGAAAAATATTGGCTATCCCATTAACTCGAGTGAGGATGAATTGGGTCTATTTGTTTCTACAGATGGCAAATCAGCCTATTATTCAAGTATGAAAGAAGGAGATTGGAATATTTATTCTTTTGATTTGTACAAAGAAGCGCGACCACAAGAAGTGGTAATCATTAAAGGAGAGCTAAAAGATGAAAATAATGTAGTGATAACTGATGCTGAGATTGAGGTTACTTATGAAGGCAGCGATGAGAAAACAACCTTCAAAGTCAATGGAGATGATGGTAAATATGCAGCCGTTGTCAAAGTGGACCAAGCTGATGTTCTTGCACTAACGGTAAAGAAAGAAGGATTTGCTTTTACTGCAAAACTTATAGAAACTGAGGTGCTAAAAAATCCAGAGTCCAAACCAAGTCCAACTGATTTCAAGTTAGAAACTATTAGTCCAGAAAAAGCCTATAATATCAATGATATTTTATTTGCTAGTGATTCCTATGTGCTCACCTCAAAAGCTCAATTAATCCTTTCTGGATTTGCTTCGTATTTAAAAGAAAATGAAAGCCTGAACATTACCATTCAAGGACATACCGACGATCTTGGAATTGATAATGAAAACAAAATACTATCGCAACAGAGAGCGGATGCGGTGAGAAGTCTCTTAATCTCAAAAGGAGTTTCAGAAGAAAGAATGAAAGCTGTAGGTTACGGCGAGAGTAAACCAAAATATCCAAACAATAGTGAGGAAAACAGAACTAAAAATAGAAGAACTGAATTCATGATTCAGAATTAATTCAAACTATTTTTTTCCAATCAAGAAAATATTAGACAAAAAAAAAGGGACTAAAAGTCCCTTATATAATTTTTCGTTTTTTATGAACGAGAAAAGTTTTTCTTCTCACGAATACGAGCAGATTTTCCAGTGCGTTCTCTAAAGTAGAATATTCTAGCTCTTCTAACTGCACCATGTTTAACTACTGTAATAGCATCCAAAAATGGAGATGAAATTGGGAAGATACGCTCTACTCCGATGTTACCAGACATCTTACGAACTGTAAATGTTTCTGTTAACCCAGTACCTCTTCGTTGCAATACAACGCCTTGGAATTGCTGAATACGCTCCTTGTTTCCTTCTTTAATTTTATAGGATACGATAATCGTGTCTCCTGCACCAAACTTCGGCAAGTCATTTGCTGCTACGATTTCTTTTTGAATTTCACTGATAAAGTTCATGACAATAATTTTAACCCTTTATTCCTAATGGGGGTGCAATATTACAAAATATTTCTTGAAACTCGGAATGATTTTTAGAAAAATTTTACTGAATTTATTTTTACTGAGTTTTTTAATGCTGGAAATTAATTCAAGTGACAGCAAAATGAACTCATTCTCAATGCATAGGCTTTAGGAATCCTAAAGTGTTATACCTACATTTAATTGAACAAATACATCAAAATAATCAAGAACAACAAAATACTATAAATAATTATCAATTCCTTATTTGTTGTAGTATCTCTTTTTGATACAAAATCTTTTTTCCTTGACTCAGTCTTTTGAGTAGGACGAACCGTTTGCTTTTGACTCGGTCGTTCTTGGGCACTGATCCGAGGAGTTGAAACGGGTTCAATTGTGTATTTTTCCCATTTCAAAATATACGATTCTCCAAGTCGCACCTCATCGCCCATACCCAGTAAAGTATAACCTTTCAAACGCTTATTATTGACATAAGTACCAAAAGAAGATTCCATGTCGGTGATAAAAATATTTCCTGTTGCATCCCGAAAAAGTTCTAAATGCAAATTTCCAATGTCATCATGATTGATAACAAGGTCGTTCTCTGGTGCGCGGCCAATTCGAAGAAGGAGCTTTTCACTCATATTGCTTAGAAAATTAATTTCTTTAATTGTTTTAAGATAATTAAAAATTATCAATTCTATCTTGAAAAACGATTATAAACAAAATTAGTGAAAATCAGTTAATAAATTCCTTGCATGTTGTTAATATTAGTGCGTAACAAGTCTTAACTTTATACTTTAAATAATACTCATGGGAAAGGTAATCGCAATTGCAAATCAAAAAGGTGGTGTAGGCAAGACTACTACAGCTATTAACCTCGGTGGATGCCTTGGCGTATTAGAGTATAAAACACTAATTATTGATGCGGATCCTCAAGCCAATTCTACTTCAGGAACTGGATTTGACCCAAGATCGAACAAAAATATTTATGATTGTTTGGTAAATGGTGTAGATCCTAGAGAAATTATTTTAAAAACGGAAAGTCCTAATCTAGATCTTCTGCCTTCTCATATTGATCTTGTTGGCGCGGAATTAGAAATGATTAATCTTCCAGAAAGAGAATATTTGTTGCGTAAAGCCATTGCTAAAATCAAAGATGAATATGACTTTATTTTAATTGACTGCTCTCCTTCCCTTGGATTAATTACTATTAATGCCTTAACCGCTGCAGACTCCATCATGATTCCTGTTCAATGTGAATATTTTGCCTTGGAAGGATTAAGTAAATTATTAAATACAATAAAAATCGTTCAAGGAAGATTGCATCCTGACCTAGAAATTGAAGGGATGCTTTTAACGATGTACGACACGCGTTTACGCCTTGCCAATCAAGTAGTAGATGAGGTGAAAACTCATTTTCAAGAACTTGTATTTGACACCATTATTCATAGAAACACTACACTTACGGAATCTTCTAGTCATGGAGCAACAGTAATTATGCATGATGCAAGTTCGAGAGGAGCCGTTAATTACCTCAATTTCGCAAGAGAATTTCTTCAGAAAAACAATCTTACGAAAATTGGAAATGAAGATAAAATAATAGAAATTGACAATGAACTCTAACACGAAAAAACAACCTGCATTAGGTAGAGGATTAGGAGCTTTACTGACGAATGCAGATACTGATATCACTTCATTTTCAGGGGCCAACTTAGGTACCATTGCCCTACTTCCGATCAGTTCGATCGAAGCAAATCCATTTAATCCAAGGTCGAATTTTGATCATGATGCCCTTGAGGAACTTGCGGTATCTATTGCTACACATGGAATCATTCAACCGCTTACTGTTCGTAAATTAGGAAGAGACAACTACCAATTAATTTCTGGTGAAAGAAGATTTCGCGCAGCACAATTGGCTGGTTTAGCTGAAGTCCCTGCATACATCCGTGTTGCTAACGATCAAGCCATGTTGGAAATGGCACTGGTGGAAAATATTCAACGAGAAGATTTAAATGCTATTGAAGTAGGATTATCTTACCAGCGATTGATTGAAGAATGTAATCTAACGCAAGAACAATTGGGACAGAAAATCTCTAAATCTAGATCAGATGTTACCAATCATTTGCGCTTACT
>CANJQZ010000162.1 GCA_947476515.1 Flavobacteriales bacterium | reverse complement strand
TTTTCTGAATACAGCAACCTTAGAAAGATTACTGAAAATATGAAACATGGCAGTTATTGCTAAAACTGAATGAAAATCAAAAAATAAACCTGCTAAAGGAACAAAAAAAAGTGAAGAACCGAACCCACCTACCGTTCCAAGAATTTCAGAAAGTAAGGCTAAAAAAATAAATAAAATTATAAATTCCACACTAGTAATGATTTTAACACAAATATGTGTTTTTATAGATTCTAGACAAAGATACTTTGAGTTTTCTGAATTGTTTGGATATATTATTTCTGACAAGAATAAATAAGATTTTGAGAAGGCAAAAATACGATAACATGATAATAATCATATAATTATAGATTTTATATCATAGAAACGGAAGCCAACTTGATTGACCTTTGATTAATAATTTAAAATCATATAAAATGAAAACGGAAAAAATAATTGTAGCGAATTTAAAATGTGAAGGTTGTGAAACAACCATTAAAAATAAACTGCTTAAAATTAAAGGGGTACATAGTGTTGTTGTAAATCAAGAGGAGGATTCTGTGGAGGTTAAGTGCATAAATCTATTAGAAAAGAAAAATTTTACAACTGCCCTTCATGAACTTGGTTATCCTGAAGCAACAGAAGAAAATGGGCTTTTATTACAACTCAAAAGTTATGCAAGTTGCATGTTAGGTAGAATAAATGAAAAAATAGAATTAATCACAAGATAATTATAAAAAACAATAGACATGAGTACAGAAAAAGTAGTTGTAGGAGTATTGGCAGGCATTGCAGTAGGTGTATTATTTGGAGTTTTATTTGCTCCAGACAAAGGCTCTGAAACAAGAAAGAAAATTTCTCAAAAAGGAACAGATTCATTAGAGGGTATTAAAGAAAAATTTGAGGAATTAACCAAAATTGTTTTAGAAAAATTTGTAGAGAATGGGAGTGAGGAGCTTGCTCAAAAATAAACATTAGGTATAATTAAAAAACTCAACTATGGAAGAACCCAATAATCTTATTGATCCACTATTAGAAAAAATGGAGGCTTATGGAAGAATTATTTTTAAACTACATAAATATAAAGCTATAGAGAAAATGGCGGACATAAGTTCAACGCTCCTAATAAAAATCATGGCTGTAATTTTACTATTTCTTTTTCTTTGTTGTATAAGTGTTGGAATGTGCCTGTGGTTGGGTGAATTACTTGGAAAATCTTATTATGGTTTTTTCTGTGTTTCTTTAATTTATGGGATTACTGGACTCATTTTCTTGATATTTAAAAATCTAAGATTTAAAAATCGGCTTTATTCATTCATCATATCACTAATAATAAATTAAGATCTTATGAGTAAGCTAAATACCATAGTCGAATTTAGAGCATTAATTCAACAAATAGAAAGACAAAAGTCGCAGGAGCGAGAATTGTTAATGAAACAAATAGAACAAACTTATGAAAACTTAAAACCCATAAACATAATTAAGAATTCAATGCGGAAATTTGCAACTACTACTGACTTTAAATCTGTGTTGTTAAACACTGGGGTCAATTTTTTGGTTGCTTATTTCTCAAAAAAAATAAATCGAAAATAATCTATTCGAATTATTTTAAAAATACATCAATATTTTTCCTAACCCTAAAACAATTAACCTATGAAAATGATTTTAAACAACAATACTAAACTTAGCGACATCCAATTTCAATTTAATGATTCATTTCCTTTCCTAAAAGCTGAATTTTTTAACATTACAATTGAGGTTGAAAAAAGAAATTTAATAAAAGAAATGATAAATGATACACAAAGAAAGATTGGGGACATTCATCACATGCTGCACCCTATGGAATTTAGTATCAACGGGAATCAAAAAGTAAGTACCATAGAAAAAAACTTCATGAAGAATTTTGGGATTAATCTACAGATTTTTAGGAAATCTGGCGGGGCATGGCTGATGACTACTACTTCAGACTCCTCAACCCTTTCCGATCAAAATAAAAAAGGCTTAGAAATGAATACGGAGTTAAGCGATGAAATAAATGAGGATTTTGAACTCTATCATGAACAGCTGTAAATTTAAAATTAATATGAAAACTACAACAAAATTAGGTATCTGGATGGATCATTCACATGCCCATTTAATGGATTATTCAAGACCAATAGTTGAAGGAAAAATTATTACTTCAAAATTTGACCATCAGGTTAAAAAGGAAAGTTTAAAAAATACAGGCGAGAAAAAAATGCACATTAAAGAGCAACATTTACAAGCAGAATTTTATAAGAACTTGGTTGAAAATATAATAAATTATAAGGAAGTAATTATATTTGGTATGACAGATGCAAAAGCAGAATTGTTTAATATTCTATCAGAGGATCAGCGCTTTAAAAATATAAAAATTGAAGTGATTCAGACGGATAAGTTGAGCGATAAACAACAAGAAGAATTTGTTCGAAATTACTTTTCTTGATAGAATTAAATACTATTTTTTTATAAATAATAACATTCATCCACCCCCTTAAAGATGAGGAAATATTTTGGATTACGCGTCTGAATGGACGCGTGATCCCGAGAGGGATTAGCTTCATAATAATTAAAGCCATGCCGCTTTGCGACGGCTGGCTTTTTTTTGTTCAACTTTAAAGAAATTCAGGATTACGCGTCTAAATGGACGCGTGATCCCGGGAGAGGGTGGCTTCATAATAATTAAAGCCATGCCGCTTTGCGACGGCTGGCTTTTTTTTGTTCAACTTCACCTTAAAGCAAGCTTTAGGTTTGTTTCAAAAAAAAACCAAGCATAAATGCTTGGCTTTAATTATTTTGGCGGAGAGAGGGGGATTCGAACCCCCGTTACGTTACCGTAAACACGCTTTCCAAGCGTGCGCGTTCAGCCACTCTGCCACCTCTCCTCTTATTTTTAAGAGCGCTAAGTTAGTGCTTTTTTACTTTATTAAGTAGCTCCCAATGAATAATAGGAATAACAAGTAAAGAAATTAACTTTGTTGTTAATGGAACTTAAAACAGAACGGTATATTTCTGAGGAACTAATTTCTTTATTAGAGAAAACGAGTCTCGGGACCAATGGAGCTGTTTATAAGCATTTGGATATTAAAAAACAGGCCTTACTTGCCGATAATCCGCTTTCTCTTTTGCTCTTTAGGAATCACAAATTAATTGGTAATGTTACTTTTTGTGAAAGACCCTTCGGTTTTTATCTACGCTATTTTACTTTTGAATCCCTTTTTCAAAGTTCAGGTAATTCATTAAAAAAATCAAAAGTAAATTCTCCCATCAAGAACGAAATTCATCAATTTTTTGAAACTTGTCTTAATAAAAATGGCCTGCTTTACGCCTATATTGATCCTAAAAACAAAAGAAGTTTGAATATGGCCGAGACTTTTGGTTTGGAAATTAAAAGTTTACTTACCACTCAAGCTTATAGTCGGTTTTTTCCAAAAAGAAGCAAACGATTTCGCTTAATAGAAGATTGGATGCAAATTAAAGAAGCTGTAGAAGCTACTTATGGAGGGCAGTTTGGGTATACCGATACACATATTTGTCAAGGCCCCTACGGGGCATTATACAATGAAGAGGAGGAAATTATAGCCTTTGCAAAATTCAATAAAGCCACATGGGAAATAGAACGCTTTCCTGGGAAATATGGAAAATTAATCCCTAAGATCCTGCCTTATATTCCTCTATTAAAAAAAATAATTGACCCTAAAATGTTTTCGTTTTTGGTTCCCGATATCATTTGGATAGATAGAAATAATCCAGACCTACTTACTGAATTATTTAATGCTGCCCTAAATGATTATGCTTGTAATTCCATTATTTGGTGGACTGATGAAAATCAGCTGGTTTATCAAGCAGCTAAAACCCGAGTTAGATGGGGTTTGTTGCACCACCTCTTGGGGAATAATCCTCTTGCTTTGGTTCAAAAATCTAAACACCAAGAAATAAAAGAAAAGGAATTGATTTTTGTGAATGGCTTTGATTTAATTTGATTGAGTAATTTTAAACTATGAAATACCTCATAATTGGTTTGGGAAATCCAGGTAGTGAATACGAAAACACGAGACACAATATTGGATTTAATGTTTTAGATGAACTTGCTAAAGAATTAAAAGTAGACTTCTCCTTAGACCGCACTGCTTTTGTAGCACATGCAAAATATAAGGGCAAAACTTTAGTCCTTATAAAACCCATTACCTTCATGAATTTATCTGGTAAAGCAGTGAACTATTGGAAGCAAAAAGAAAATATTTTATTAGAGAATATTTTAGTGATTACAGATGACTTAGCGCTGCCATTCGGTAAACTAAGAATGAAGAGTAATGGAAGTGATGGTGGTCACAATGGATTAAAAGACATTCAAGCTACTCTTAATACCAACCAATATACGCGACTCAGATTCGGTATTGGAAGTGATTTTTCAAAAGGAAAACAAAGTGATTATGTCCTCAATAAATGGGGGAAAGAAGAATCCTTAGCTTTGCCTGAAAGAATTGAAACAGCGAAATCTTTTATCTTAAGTTTCTGTGCCATAGGAGTTCAACTCACCATGACACAGTGGAACGGAAAATAAGATTAATGTACGATTTGGATAAATCCACTGTAAACAACATCTTTATCTACAACCTCTAATTGGAAAAAATAGGTGCCGTCTGAAAATTCACCTCCGTCCCAATTATTTTGATAATTATTTTGTTCGAAGATTAAATTGCCCCATCGGTTAAATATCTTTAAATAATTGTTTGGATAAAAATCTAGGTAATCGAATACTAGAGTATCATTAATTCCATCTGAATTGGGCGTGATTACATTTGGAATGTGCACCTCAGCAGGAGCTACAATTAAAGTTGAACATGCAGTATCTACACAAGCAAATTCATCTTGTACCATTAAACAAAGTGGATAGACTCCTGTCGTATTGATAGTTTCACCCCAAGAAATTGAGGTATTGGCTAGCGTATCATTCAAATACCAATTCCAAGCAGTAATCTGAGAGGCTGGACTTGTTGAGGTACTGTTAAAAGCAATTGGCAAAGAAACTATTGCCATGGCCGGATTTATTTGAAAAGAAGCGATAGGAT
>CANJQZ010000161.1 GCA_947476515.1 Flavobacteriales bacterium | reverse complement strand
TCTTCAGGCTCTTTTGTGCAAGGAAAAGATAATTATCGTAATCGAATTAGATATCGTATGATGGTAAATGTTCCTCTGAGTAGAAAGGAAATGGCGAATAACACCCTATTTTTAAATGTCAATGATGAGGTATTCTTAGGTTTTGGAAAAGGGATAGCAAAAAATATTTTAGATCAAAATCGATTCATTACCGCTTTGGGGTGGAGGTTTAATCCAAATTTTAATATCCAATTGGGTTATTTAAATCAAATGGTATTTAAAACTGATGGCATTAAAGTAGAACGCAATCATACACTTTGGATATCAACTACTTATAATATTGATTTCACAAAATTCAAGAAAAAATAGTCGCCTCTCCAGTGGACAATAAAAAAGCCCTAAAGATATTTCTTTAGGGCTTTTTTTATAAGGAATTTTATATTTTATTCGTTACCAAACTTTTCAATTACTTGTTGTGTTACTCCTGTATTAGAGAAGCCTCCATCATGAAATAGGTTTTGCATCGTCACATATTTCGTATAATCAGAAAACATTGAAATACAATAGTCAGCACAAGCAATTGCAGAAGCATTTCCAAGGGGCGACATTTGTTCAGAAAAATTAATGAATTCAGTAAAACCTTTTATTCCTTGTCCAGCTGTGGTTACTGTAGGAGACTGAGAAATAGTATTAATTCGCACCTTATTTTTGATTCCATAATGATATCCAAAAGATCGAGCGATTGATTCTAGTAAAGATTTCGCATCTGCCATATCATTATAATCAGGAAATATTCGTTGAGCTGCTATGTAACTAAGTGCTACAATAGATCCCCATTCATTCATCGCCTCGTGCTTGTATAGCGTCGCTAAGGTTTTATGGAGAGATATTGCAGACACATCCATGGATTGACCGTAATAATTGTAATTACTTTCTGTATAGTGAATTCCTTTTCTAACATTAGGGGACATTCCAATGGAATGTAAAACAAAATCAATTTTACCGCCCAAAATTTCCATTGCTTGTGTAATTAGATTTTCTAACTCTTCCACATTGGTAGCGTCTGCAGGAATTATTTGACTTCCAGTTTTACTAGCTAAATTATTTATTTCGCCCATTCGCATTGCGATTGGAGCATTTGTTAATACAAATACAGCACCTTCTTCATGTGCGCGTTCAGCTACTTTCCAAGCGATTGATTGTTCGTTCAAAGCGCCAAAGATAATCCCTCTTTTCCCTTTTAATAAATTATTTGCCATTGCTTTTGTTTTTTTATCAAATGTAATAAAAATATTGAGTTGACTTTTGTTTCTATTATATTAATAGGGCTTTTCACAAAGAAATCAAAAAATATTTAAGATTTTTTTAGATGAGTATATTTAAGTTCAAGTTATATTAAGTTTAAGAATATTTCATGGTTTTTATAGTTGATTTTTTTTTTTATATATATTTGACAAAATTTAAATTTATTTAATTATGAAAAAAGTTATTTTTATTTCCGGTTTATCTTTAATTTTTTTAGCTTCTTGCTCTAAAGATTATACTTGTGAGTGTACTGTTACTGATTCATCAGGATCTTTAGCAACTACAACATCATCAACTACCCTTACAGGTAAGAAAAAAGATGTTACTACAGCTTGTGAAGCATCTAATCAAACAGTAGGTACTTTGACTTATTCTTGTAAAATCAAGTAAGATCACAAATTGATTTAAAGGGGCGCAAGCCCCTTTTTTATTGCATGAATAATTTAGAAATACTTCTTGCTCACACAGGTTTTTCTTGGACATTGTCCAAAGTTATTCCTTTTGTCCTCTCTATTATGATAGGGTTATTCTTTTCTATAATTTTTTTTAGGAGAATAGAACTATTAAAAAAATTCAAGTTTATCTTTTCTTTTTTGACATTCTTACTTCCAGTTTCACTTTATTTTGCTTTTTCTCCTATATATAAAGGAGATTTTTCAAATGATTTTTATAGCCCACAACTGAAAACGGAATTTCCCTCTTCGAAAAAGTTGTCTGTTTATGTGCTTCCTTCTTGTCCCTTTTGTATTCAAGCAACATCAACCTTAATTGCTTTAATGCAAAAAAATGAACATATTAATTTAGAGATAGATGTTCTATGTTCTAATGCTAAGGAAGCAGGTAAATATTTAAATCTTATGAAGGGCAATGGCCTTGTAAAAGTCAGAATAGACTATCCAAGTAATTTAGTAAGACATAAAGATCTTTTGATTTTAACAGAAGGTCAATTCCCTACTTATATACTTTCTGAAAACAAGAAAGTTGTAAAGGCATGGCACAATGATACCTTTGGAGTAAGTGCCATGGATGAAATCGATCAATTTTTCAGATAATTTTTGTGCAAAAAAAAAGCCATTCGAAAGAATGGCTTTTTTTTTAATGCTAAATCTTATTCGCTAATTACTTCAAATTTGAAAGTTTGTTTAACCCCCTTGTAAAGAAGTGCTTCAGCTTCAAATGTCCCGATTTCTTTAATCGGCTCATCTTTAATTTTTAACGATTTGCGATCAATGTCATGACCTGCTTTTTTCAAGGCCTCAGCTAATTGTATAGTGTTGATAGATCCAAAAATCTTACCATTTTCACCAGCCTTGGTTGAAATAGTGACCGTAAGCTCTGCGATTTGAGCAGCAATTTCTTGTGCTTCAATCAGCATTTTAGACTCTTTATGAGACTTTTGCTTCATCATGTCAACATGTGCTTTTTTTGCACTGGCTGTAGCTAAAACTGCATATCCCTGAGGAATAAGGAAATTTCGGCCATAACCTGGTTTTACGGAAACGATTTCGTTTGCGTAACCCAATTTATCTACATTTTTCTTTAGAATTACTTCCATGATTCAAATACTATTTTTCGTTCTACAATCGATTATTTTAACATATCACCAACATATGGTAATATAGCCAAGTGACGCGCGCGCTTAATTGCTTTGTTCACTCGTGTTTGAAACTTCTGTGATGTTCCTGTGATACGACGAGGTAAAATTTTACCTTGTTCATTGATCAATTTTAACAAAAAGTTCGGGTCTTTATAATCGATGAACTTGATGCCGCTCTTTTTGAATCGGCAATATTTATCCTTCTTAATATCAATATTAATCGGGGTTAGATAACGGATATCGTTTGACATTTTTTAGTTTTTTACTGGGTTAATACTATGCTTGTGCAGTGGCTGTGTTACCAGATTTTGCTCTTCTTTTTTCAGCATAAGCTACATGGTCTACATCCATTCGTACTGTAAGGAAACGCAAGACTCTTTCGTCGCGCTTCATCATCAGTTCAAAACCTGCAATAACCGTACCTTCAGCTTGAAACTCTACTAAAAAGTAGAAGCCAGTCGATTTTTTCTGGATTGGGTACGCCAACTTGCGCAATCCCCAGTTTTCTGAAAACTTGATTGTCCCACCTAGGGTCTTAATCTCATTTTCGAATTTCTGCACTGCTTCCTTTGCCTGATCATCAGACAAAACGGGAGTTAAAATGAAAACAGTTTCGTAAGAATTCATAATGTTAATCAATTAATTAATAATTTATTTTGGGTTGCAAAGATACTATTTTATTTCTTTCATACAAATATATACTCACTTTTTCGCGTATTTTAGTAAGTTTGTCTATATCTTTTTCTATGGCATTTTTTTCTCAAGACTATCTTTTATTTTTTCAAGAACTCTCAGCTAACAATAATAAAGATTGGTTTGATATCAACCGCAAACGCTATGAGAAAAATGTAAAAGTTCCTTTCAGTGCTTTCACCCAACATATGATTGGTAAATTTAATGCCTTAGATCCATCTTTTAATGATTTATTATCAAAAGATTGTGTTTTTCGTATTAATCGTGATATTCGTTTTTCAAAAGATAAGACTCCCTACAAGTTAATGTGCTCTGCTGTGATTGCGCCAAATGGGAAGAAAAGTAAGTCAATTGATGGTGTATATTTTGAAATGACGCCCGAACACTTTAGAGTTTATGGTGGAATTTATGAAATGGAAAAAGAGGATATTCTCTCTATTCGGGAAGGGATTTCGCAAAATCTATCTGAATTTGAATCTATCATTACAGAATCAAATTTTTTAAGTCTATATGGAAGTATTCAAGGTGCTAAAAATAAAATAATTTCACCTGAATTACGAGAACAAGCAAAAATTCAAGAACTTATTTATAATAAACAATGGTACTTTTATAAGAGCTTTCCTGCAGCGACGATCCTAGAAGATAATTTAGATGAACTACTTTTTGATGCTTTTATGGTTGGGCGTCCACTGCAACAATTTTTTAATCAATTTATTTAACTCATGAAAATTAATATCTCAATTTTATTCTTATTATTTGGTAGTGCTTTGTCTTTTGGTCAAGTTAAGCAATTGACATTGAAAGATGCTGTAAGTCAACAATATCGTACTTATGGTCCAGAACGAATCACTGCATTTCAATGGCTTCCAAAATCAAATTCTTATTCCTTTCTCAGTAAGGATATGAAATCGCTTTACAAGTCAAGTGTCTCTGCATCTACAACCAATATTCCACCAGATGTATGGATGACGCTCTCAGAAGTTAATCAAATATTATCCTCCAATTTAACTTCATTAGCAAGCTTGGAATTTATAGATGATACCCATTGTTTCCTAAATGATGGTCAAAAATATTATCTCTTGGATTTAAAGTCAAAAACAGGCGCTGAGATGATTAGGGCTGATGAAGGGGCAGATAATGTGATGTTTCATGCAGCAACTAAAAAATTAGCTTACACCATAGAAAATAATCTTTACCTAAAAGAAATGGGAGGTGCTTCTATTGCTATTACTAACAATCAGGATAAGAATATTGTTTCTGGTCAAAGTATTGCGCGCAATGAGTTTGGAATTTCAGGCGGCATTTTTTGGTCACATAATGGGAATGTATTGGCTTTTTATCAAAAAGATGAAAGTAAAGTGCATGATTATCCCCTTTTGAATATTAATGATACCCCCGGAACATTAACTTCCATAAAATATCCCATGACCGGCCAGGCTTCTGAGCAACCTAAAGTTGGAATTTATAATTGTCTGAATAAATCTACAGTCTATATTTCTCCTACAGGTTCGGTTGATGACTATCTTACGAATGTTTGTTTTAC
>CANJQZ010000160.1 GCA_947476515.1 Flavobacteriales bacterium | reverse complement strand
TGCTGAAATTGCATTCTCAAGAGTTGAATATCGGCAAGAAAGATTAGAACCCCCATTTGTCAAAATCAAAGGAACCCCAACACTAAAACTAGCTTTATAATTATTCCCATTATTACTAGCTGATACAGAACCACCGCAAGTGATGGAGGCATCGCTATAGACTTCTATGGTATAAGATCCTGGAATTAGGCAAGCGAGAACATCAATATTACCCGACAGATATTGCCATTGTTGATCTTGACCTCCACAACCATTATTTCCACCGGATGACCAGGGAATATTGAGATTAGTAAATGATCCTGGACTTACGCCTGTTGCATAAATACGATAATAAAGTCTTGTTGAAGTCAGATCACACCCACCACATTTCCAAACATTATGTTCTGCTCCTTTGATTACAAGACTATTACTACTTGTAAATGTCCCTAAATTAGCGTTATTGAAATCGGGATTACTTGAGGATGCTTGCAAATCATAGTAGGAATTAGCGCCTCCATTAATGGCTAAAACAATAAAGCTTGAATTAAATCCGGCTGTGCCTTGGGCATGTATTTGATGGAAAGAAAAAAATAACACTGCAACGCAGAATTGCCTAATTAATACCATAATAATTGCTGTGGGTTTAAAGGAAGAACGGTCGACCTTTTATTAAGTGATACCTTTAACCAAATATAATGAAATTCTTATACAATCCCATAATTATTTAATTTATAAGTATTTACAAAATAACATTCTCAAGAAAAGGAACTCAAAACAATAATTAATCAGTAGGCCGCAGATCTTTAATCATTAATTGAAGAGAAGTTTTGTCTCTAAAAGTAGATAACTCAAAAGTACAAGCCAAATCATAAGCCAATCCCAAACTTACCGTATTGGAATGCTCTGCCATATTAAAACCTATAGCGTCTAATTTTACCGGTGAATCTACTTGCTGAATTTTCAATTTCAAATGAGCCTCTTTCAATAAGAGATTTGAATGGGAATAAACTTGTTTAAATAGAAATACTGGTTTCATATTTCCTGGACCGAATGGTTCAAATTCTTGCAAAACCCTCATAAACCTAGGAATCTTATCAAAAGATTCTCCAGGCAGATACACTTGATTCAAATGTATACTGGCATCAATGTGCTGTTTAATTAATAAGTCTTCCTCCTTTATGCTTCTTTGTACAACTTCCTCAAATCGCTCTTGAAAAGCAACAAGATTTTCAGGTAATAAACTTAAGCCTGCCGCGTGGGTATGTCCACCAAATTGTTCAAGTAGATCCTCACATGCGCAAAGTGCTGCATGAATATCAAAATCATTGACCGTTCTTGCCGATCCTGTAACCATCCCATTCGATTCTGTGAGTACAATAGTAGGTTTAAAGTGCTTTTCTATTAAGCGAGAGGCAACGATACCAACCACTCCTTTATGCCAAGATGGATGAAACACAACGGTGCTTTTTCTAGCATTAAATTCAGGATCCTCCTCTAATAATTGAAGTGCATGAGCAGTAATGTCTTTATCTAATGCTCGACGATTGGTATTGTCTACATTAATTTCATTGGCGATCGCATCAATTAAATCTGGATCGCCTTCAACCATCAATTGCACTGCTGTTTTACCTGAACTTAATCGTCCGGCAGCATTTATTCTTGGGGCAAGAACAAAAACTAAATCAGTCAAAGTTAAGGGAAGTTGTTTCTTTGCAAGCGACAACAAACTCAAAAAAGCAGGACGAGGTTTCGCATTAAATTGCTGCAATCCAAGATAAGCTAAAACTCTATTCTCATCTAAAACTTGAACAATATCAGCCGCTATACTTAAAGCCAATAAATCTGTTTGTTCAAAAAGGGGCTTGTCATCCCATTCATTTTTCTGAAATAATCCTTGCAACAATTTAAATCCAACACCACAACCTGAAAGTTCTTTGAAAGGATACAAACAATTTTTTTGTTTCGGATCCAAAATAATCGCAGGGGGTAAAACAACTCCAGGCTCATGGTGATCACAAATAATCATGTCAATGCCGTGTTGATTTGCCATTGTAGCTTGCTCGACCGCTTTTATCCCACAATCCAAGGTGATGATAAGGGTAAAGTCATGATCTTTTGCATATTGAATTCCTTGGGAACTTACACCGTAACCTTCAGCATAACGATCGGGAATATAATATTCAATTTGCGTAAGATGTGTTTGTAATACTCCGAAAACTAAGGCAACAGCAGTGGTGCCATCCACATCATAATCGCCATAAATCATTACTTTTTCTTGTTTGACTATTGCCGTTTGCAAGCGATGAACAGCAACATCCATATGTAACATTAGAAACGGGTCGTGCAAATGACTTTTTTCAGGTCTGAAGAATTTTTTTGCTTTCTCGAAAGAATCAATTCCACGATGCAGCAATAATTCCGCAATCAAGGGGCTCACTTTTAAACTGTCTTGTACTATTTTAACCTTATCTTGATCCCCTGCAGACCTTTGCAACCATTCTTTTTTCATTTCGACTTTATTTTCTATTTAAGTTAGGGATAAAATGGGGGAATTAAAAATAAAAATTAAATTTCGTGCAGAAAAAAGGAAACTATTTATACTTTTTCGCAGGATTACATCCTACGCTATTCATATTTAAGCCCTTACGGGGTAAAAAATTGGGGGAGCTATTTGATAATCGTGTTCAAGAAAGCCCTTAATTCGCCTAACTTGGTGAGTGTAGGATTGATATAAGAATCTTTTTCTACGCTTGAAAAAGGCTTTCTTGTTGGAGTGTTTCCTTCAAAGGAGAGAACGAAAATACGATTGAAAAAATCCACCTTATACTTTACTCCCATTTCTTTTACGAAGCGAACTGAACTATCAATAGAACATCCTGAGGCATGTTCAAAATCTTCATCGACAACAACAAGTAACATTTGATTAAAAAGAATAATTCCTGAGGACTTCAATTTCTTATTATGAGCAGACCAAGTTCCCATGAATTTATTTATTTCTTCCGATAGAATTAAAACCTCATCGTTAGAAAAAAGCCGATCGGACAAATACATCCAAAGGCGACTTTGATCTGTAAAATCAGGAAATAAAGCGTTAAAGCTCTGCTGCATTGGCTATTAATTCAGCAACATCCATTACCACAATTTCATTTTCTTTATTGAAATTCTTCACGCCATCCGTCATCATGGTATTACAAAAAGGACAACCAGTAGCAATAATATTTGCAGCAGTTTCTATAGCGTCCTCAGTGCGTTCCAAATTAATTTCTTTATTTCCTTTTTCTGCTTCTTTAAACATTTGCGCACCACCAGCACCACAGCATAGACCATTAGTTTTACACCTTTTCATTTCAACCAATTCAGCATCTAATTTTTCGATTAATGCTCTAGGAGCCTCGTAAACATCATTAGCTCGACCTAAGTAGCAAGGATCATGAAAGGTGATTTTCTTACCTTTAAAAGTCTGATTGCCTTCCAAAGATAATTTTCCAGTGTTGATCAAATCTTGAATCAATTGTGTATGATGAATTACTTCATAATTTCCTCCAAGTTCAGGATATTCATTTTTTAAAGTGTTAAAACAATGAGGACAGGCGGTAACTATTTTTTTAACTTGATAACCATCCAAGACTTGAATGTTCATCATGGCTTGCATTTGAAAAGTAAATTCATTTCCAGCTCTTCGTGCAGGATCACCGGTACAACTTTCTTCAGCACCGAGAACGGCAAAATTAACCTTGCAATTATTTAAAATTTTAACCAATGCTTTTGTGATTTTTTTTGCGCGATCATCAAAACTTCCTGCACAACCTACCCAAAAAAGAATTTCTGGAGTTTCTCCTTTGGCAAGCATTTCCGACATGGTAGGAACATTCAAATTCATAATATTAGTCGTATAAATTAAGATTCTTCTTGGGCCCAATTCAAGCGGTCACTCTGTGAAAATTGCCAAGGAGCTCCATTATTTTCAATATTGGTTAACATTCCAGTTAATTCAGTAGGCATTTTCGATTCTTCCATCACCAAGTACCTACGCAAATCAATTATAATGGAGAGTGGATCTATATTAATTGGACATTCTTGAACACAAGCATTACAGGAAGTACAAGCCCAAATCTCTTCTTCTGTAATGTAATCAACCAAAAGACTTTTTCCATCATCTATTCCACCTTCTCCAACTTCCATCAAACGATCGCGTGTATCCATCATTATTTTTCGAGGGGAAAGCAACTTACCCGTTTGATTGGCTGGACAAGCCGAAGTGCAACGACCACATTCTGTACAAGAATAGGCGTCCAATAAATTCTTCCAGGTCAAATCATTGACATCTTTAGCACCAAATCTTTGAGGAACAGCATCGGAAGGTTCGCTTGCAGCATAAGGATCAGCCGTAGGATCCATCATCAATTTGACTTCTTGGGTAACTGCTTCCATATTGGAAATTTTACCTTTGGCATTCAAATTACTAAAATAAGTATTCGGAAAAGCTAAGAGAATATGAAGATGTTTGGAATAGGGTAAATAATTCAAGAATACAAAAACCATGGTCAAATGACCCCACCAACCAATTCGTTCCAAAACCCTAAGCGTTTCAACCGTCAATCCATCAAAAACTAGAGGTCCAAACCAAGAGGAGACAGCAAAACCAAAATGTCCTTTTTCAAACGCCACATGTGATCCTCCCCTACCGTAAAGCACCTCATCCGTCCCGTTCATCGTAAAAATGCAAAGAATCAAAATAAGCTCCATGATCAAAATCAAGTTGGCATCTTTTTTTGGCCAACCAGCGAGTTCCTTCATATTTAATCGGGGCAACTTTAATAAATTTCTTCTTGCAAGGAAAATTATAGTCGCTATAAAAGCAAGAACAGACAAGACTTCAATAAAGCTAATTGCAAAAGTGTAAAGACTACCTAAACTTTCATAGAAAATTCTGTGATGTCCAGTAAATCCATCCACCATTATTTCTAATAATTCAATTTGCGTGATTACAAAAGCACTGTATAGCGCTAAATGAAGTAATGCAACAATGGGTCGAGAAAACATTTTCTTTTGACCAAAAGCTACTAAAAACATTGTTTTCCATCTTTCCGCCGGACGATCTGTAAGATCGACGGCACGACCTAAAAAAATATTTTTTCTAATT
>CANJQZ010000159.1 GCA_947476515.1 Flavobacteriales bacterium | reverse complement strand
TATCGCTTAATGACCACGGGGCAATATGGTGGAATTGGTTCCTTGATTCGGAAAATTGGTGATGATACTTATTTTAGTGATCCTTATGAGGGAAATCCAGCTCAAAAAGGCGGCATTAAAGCAGGGGATAAAATTATTTCCATTGATGGGAAATTAATGCATAAAAAAACATCAGATGAAGTAGCCAGTGCTTTAAAAGGGCCTAAAGGAACTGTTCTGAAAATAGAAGTAGAGCGCCAAGGGACAGTTAAAAAAACATATGAAATTACAAGAGATGAGATCAAAATACCCGATGTCCCTTATTTTGGAGTTCTGAGTCAAAAGGTTGGCTATATTTCTTTAAACAGTTTTACGCAAACAGCTTCTGATGAAGTAAAAAAAGGATTGATAAAAATGCAAGCAGAAGGTATGGAAAAATTAGTTCTTGATTTGCGTGGAAATGGGGGTGGATTATTAATTGAAGCCGTAAAAATTGTAAACTTTTTTGTTCCAAAAAATCAAGTGGTTGTAGCCACACGAGGGAGAGTTAAGGAGGAGAATAGAGTCTATCAAACATTAGAAGAGCCGATATTACCCAATATTCCTTTAATTGTACTTATCGATGAAGGTTCTGCCTCTGCAAGTGAAATTGTTGCTGGAAGTCTTCAAGATCTTGATCGCGCTGTAATTATAGGCTCAACCAGCTTTGGTAAAGGACTTGTGCAAAGAACCTATGATTTAAAATATGGTTCGAAAATGAAATTAACCATTGCAAAATATTATACTCCATCAGGTCGATGTGTTCAAAGGTTAGAGTATTATGACAAGGATTCAGGTGCCAAACCAAAAGAAATATCTGATTCCTTATTGAAAAAATTCAAAACTAAAAATGGTAGAGAGGTAATTGATGGTCGAGGTATTGAACCAGATATTGCTATTGAAAAAGATGATTTAAGTTATTTAGCGAGTTTACTGTTCGCTAAAGATGTGATTTTTAATTATGCTACAAAATATGCGGCAGATAACGCAACAATTGAAGATGCTAGTCAATTTAAATTTTCAGATGCTGCTTACGAAGACTTTAAATCATTTGCATTGAAATCTGATTTAGTTTATTCTAGCGCTGCAGAAGAAGCCTTGAAAAAGATGAAGGCAGCTGCAGAAAAAGAAGGTCTGTTCAAGGAAATTGAAGGAGATTATTTAAAAATGATGGAAAAATTAAAGCCCAATGAAGCGCAAGATTTGGAGAAATATAAGCCCGAAATTTTAGACCTTCTTGAAAATGAAATTGTTTCTCGTTATTACTATCAAAAAGGAAGAACACTAAATTCATTTAAACACGATAAAGTTGTTTTAAAAGCTCTGGAAATATTTGTTGAGTTAACTAATTATCATTCTATTTTAAAGGACTGATGTTTAAAAATTTACTCGGTGATTTCTCAAATTTAAAATGGACGGGTAAATTACATCTTCTTGCATTAGCACTTTTATTTGTTGGAGTTGTTACGAGTAAGTTTTTACTTTCGCTAGGGATGATAATTGGCGTGGGAACGCTTTTAATTGAGAGAGATTTTAAAGCATATGGGCTCGAAATAAAGGCAAATCGATTTTTTCAATATCTAGTTATATTTTACCTTCTGTGCTGTATTAGTTTATGTTGGAGTCAAAATTTACCCTACGGCATACATGATATCAGAGTGAAAACTTCTCTCATCGTAATCCCCCTACTGCTGATTGTTAAACCTTTAAAATCTGATCAATTAAAGAATTTGCTGCTTCTGCTTTTTGTTGCAAGTATCGTGGTAAGTTCCCTAATAAATTTTGCTGTTTTTCAATATGCACTTTCAAAAGATACTATATATGATGTAAGGCAAATGTCCTTATGTGGTTCACATATCCGCTATGGTATCATAGTGGCTTTTGGAATAGGTTTGTGTGTGAACTATTATAATACATTAGACAAATATAAATTACTGACCCTACTGGTAATTGTATGGCTAGTTTTTTACACCTATTACAGTCAAGTATTAGCAGGATTAATTTCTTTAATTGTTATAGCCTTCTTGGGAGGTATTTTGTACTTAATAAAAAAGAAAAAAGAAAAATTAGTTTTGGGGATTGTTTTAATTAACCTGGCTATAACAGGATTTTGCTGTTATATTCTCTTAGTTCCCGAAACCCATAAAAACTTTTCTCAGCATTCCGATTTAGATGGAATGGAAAAAGCATGGGCTAAAAGATCTACTTATCTATTTGACAGTACTGATAATAAAAATCAAATTTTAAAGGAAACGCTGGTGAGATATTTGGATTCAAAAGCTTTAGCCAATGATTCCATGGGCGTGGGGAAATTAAGCGATAAGGATATTCGAAATATCGAAAATGGCTACGCCGATATTCATGAAACTCAAAGTGGCCTGATTGCACGGTATTATGGCTTAAGGTATCAAATACATGAGGCGAAAAATCCTAATGGTCACTCTCTACTGCAACGCTTGTCCTCTTGGACAAGTGCCTGGAATATCACTAAAGATCATTGGATTATGGGCGTTGGAATTGGAGATGTTGCAGATGCCTTTGTTTTACAATACGAAAAAGAACATTCTTTACTACGAGAAGAAAATCGATTAAGGGCACATAACACCTATTTAACTACCTGGTTGAGTTTAGGGATTTTTGGTTTCTTATACCTATGTTTCTTCTTAGGTTCCTATTTTAAGTATCAATGGCGCGATTTAAATTTCCTTGGACTCGCTTTTATTTGTATTTCATTGGCTAGTTTTTGTTTGGAAGATTCTTTAGAAACTCAGACAGGGGTCTCATTTTTTGCGCTGTTTTATGCCTTTTATAGTATAAAACGAAAGTCAGCAAACACCGATTGATGATTTTTAATTAACTTCGTAAACCATGTCAATAGAAGTAAAAAACCTAATTAAATACTACGGCAATCAAGCTGCGGTAAACGATGTCTCTTTCTCCGTAAAAAAAGGTGAAATTGTAGGCTTCCTTGGTCCTAATGGAGCGGGTAAGTCAACTACAATGAAAATAATTTCCGGATATGTTCCTGCTAATTCAGGAGAAATCATGGTCTGTGGAATGAAAGTAGATGTAGATAATTTAAAAACTAGGAAATTAATAGGCTACTTGCCCGAGAATAATCCTTTGTATCTCGATATGTATGTTAAAGAATACCTAGAGTTTGTAGGCGGAATTTATAAAGTAAAACAACTCAACAACCGTGTTAAAGATATGATCAATGCGGTAGGTTTAGATGTTGAACAAAATAAGAAAATTGGAGCCTTATCTAAAGGTTACAGGCAAAGAGTTGGGTTAGCCCAAGCGATTATTCACGATCCTGAGGTGTTGATATTAGATGAACCAACTTCTGGATTAGATCCAAATCAATTGGTTGAAATTAGAGAATTAATTACCAATATTGGAAAAGAGAAAACGGTTATGTTATCGACACATATCATGCAGGAAGTTGAAGCAATCTGCGATAGAATTGTCATCATAAGTAAGGGGCAAATAGTTGCCAATGACAATGCTTCCAGTCTGAAAAAAGGAATTGATCAGCAAACTGTATATGTTGAATTTGGTATTAAGTTGACGAAAAAAGATTTACAAGATATTCCTGGTGCTCGAAAAATTGAAACCTTTAATGAAGGTTGGCTCATAGAATCAGATGAAGATGTTGACTTAAGAAAGGAAATCGCGCAATTCGCACAAACAAAGCAATGGTTGGTGTTAACACTTAAGGTGGAGCGTAAATCTTTAGAGGATGTATTTAAACAATTAACCAAATAATAATGGTGTCAAATTTTATTGCAGAATTAAGGTGGAGGGGGATGATTCATGATATTATGCCTGGTACTGAAGAAGCTCTTTTAAAGAAAGTTTCTTCAGGTTATATAGGTTTTGATCCGACTGCAGACTCTTTACACATAGGAAGTTTGGTGCAAATTATGATTCTCGTTCATTTTCAAAGAGCTGGACATAAACCCATTGCTTTGGTTGGAGGAGCTACCGGAATGGTAGGTGATCCTTCTGGAAAATCTCAAGAAAGAAACCTACTCGATGAAGCAACTCTTGCACATAATGTAGCCTGCGTGAAAAATCAATTGATGCGTTTTTTAGATTTTTCGGGGGAGAATGCAGCTGAAATGGTGAATAATTTTGATTGGTTCAAAAACATGAGCTTTTTGGATTTTATAAGAGATACCGGCAAGCATTTGACGGTGAATTATATGATGTCCAAAGATTCTGTGAAGAATCGACTTGAGACCGGAATGTCTTTTACAGAATTTTCCTATCAATTGGTTCAAGGGTATGATTTTTATCACTTAAACTTACACAAAGATTGTATCGTGCAAATGGGAGGATCTGATCAGTGGGGAAATATTGTTACGGGAACAGAATTGATTCGAAGAAAAAACGGGAACGAAGCCTACGCAGTTACCAGTCCATTGATTAAAAAAGCTGACGGAACTAAATTCGGTAAAACTGAAGGTGGAAATGTTTGGCTAGACAAAGAAAAAACTTCTCCTTATGCTTTTTATCAATATTGGTTGAATGCATCCGATGCGGACGCTGGAAATTTCATTCGTATCTTTACTTTAAAAGATCAAAAAACTATTGAGGTACTCGAACAAGAACATAATGAAGCGCCTCACCTGAGGATTTTACAAAAAGCCTTAGCAGAGGATATTACCATGCGGGTGCATGGTGCTGATGCTTTGGAAACCGCTATTTCCGCATCAAATATTCTCTTTGGCAAGTCTACAGCAGCAGACCTGATGGTATTAAGCAATGAAGACTTTCTGAGTATATTTGATGGCGTACCACAAGCAAGTATAATTAATGAAGATCTTAAAAATGGTCTTTCAATAATTGATGCATTAGCAGGAAAATCTGGATTTCTTTCCTCTAATGGGGAAGCTAGAAGAGAATTAAAAGCCAATGCAATTTCTGTAAATAAAGAAAAAGTGGATGAAAATTATAAGATCACAAAGAGTGACTTAATCAATGGGAAGTTCATCTTAATTGGCAAGGGTAAAAAAAATAATTATATACTTTCGTTAATGGATTGATAGGCTTGGCACATTGTTTGGTTTAAAAATTTAAAACCTACATTATGAAAAGGCAACTAAAATTATTCATCAGCACTATTATTCTATTTGGATTA
>CANJQZ010000158.1 GCA_947476515.1 Flavobacteriales bacterium | reverse complement strand
TATCGCTCAAGCACCTGTTGCACCAGTAGCCTCTTTCTCCTTGAGCACTTCTACTATTTGTCAAGGAACAGCAATTACTTTTAATGATTTAAGCAGTAACAATCCAACTACTTGGAGTTGGGACTTTGGGGACAACAATACATCTAATTTTCAAAATCCAAATTATTCTTATATAGCCTCAGGAAACTATGTTGTAGTGCTTACAGTAACCAATGCAGCAGGAACAAGTAATTATTCTATGAATATTACGGTTCAAGCACCTCCAGTAGTTTCGATTTCTTCTGGAGTTAGTAGTAACTTAGTTTGTGTTACCGATGCTACGGTTCAATTGACTTCCAATCAAGTAGGAACCATTTTCTCCGGAGTTGCGGTTACAGGTGATCAATTCTATCCAGGAGTTGCTGGTATTGGTCAATTCTCAATAACTGGAACTTTTACCGATGTGAATGGATGTATTGGGACTGGATTTATTACCATGACCGTACAAGCTTGTGCTTCCATAGATAATTTAAGTTACCAAGGGGTGAAGGTTTCTCCCAATCCTAATAACGGAAGCTTCGATATCAGTGGAATGGAAATTAATCAGGAAATTGAAGTTTATGACTTAAACGGAAAATTAATCCTAAGAACCTTTGCAAATGCAACTACAGTTACCATTGATTTACCTCTAGTGCGTACAGGGATTTATTATCTACGAACTACCAAAAACGGAAAAGTTGGTCAATTGAAATTCGCTGTAATTTAATTTCCATTAAAAGCGAAAATTACCTTAATTTTGCGGCCTTGACTTCGTAGTTCAACGGATAGAATAGAAGTTTCCTAAACTTTTGATCTAGGTTCGATTCCTAGCGAGGTCACTAAAACAGAGCGAGCGTGTAGAGCGAGAGCGATGACTGCACACCTTCGCCTTACGAAGCTTGAAAAGCGAAGCAGGACTCATTCTTATGAAACATCTTTCAATTTTGACAAGTCTTCTGAAAGTTGAAGAAATTATTTTAAATCTTGTTTATCACATGTTAATTCCTTAGTTTTGAGTGACTAAACTTATTTCTATGAAAATCAAGATCATCTTATTTTTCTGTTGTATCACACTGAATTTTTTCATTTTCGCACAGCCTTGTAATTTAATATTAACCACCGCTGTGAATAATTCTATGGGAGGAGGAGCCAATGGAAGTATTACTTCGACAGTGGGTGGTGGAACAGCTCCATACTCCTATGCTTGGAGTAATGGTGCGACTACCCAAAATTTGAATATGTTACCGCCTGGATGTTATAATGTAATTGTTACAGATGCGGTAGGTTGTTCTGCTAGTTCGACAACTTGTATAAGTAACCTCGCAGGACCTATCTTATATTCTAATTCTAATCCTGTGAGTTTATTCACTACTGTTAATGGCGGATTTACTCCACAATGGGTTTGTGCAAATCAAACACTTCAGACCGATGGTGGAATCATGAAAATCTACTTGGAGTCTGGCGCTACCATGATTACAGGGGGAGGTATTGATACTGTTTATGCAAAAAGTGGCTCAACCATTTCTATGAGTGGTGGTATCCATGTGATTTATCATGAACCAGGAGTTATCTTAAATATGAGTGGCGGTATTCCAACGCTTTATCTTTGTCCTAGTTTGGTTTTTAATTATTCTCAAGCACCTGCAAACGGCTGTGTTGTTGTACCAAATTGCAATTTAACTGCGAGTACTTCAAGTACTGACATTCCATGTAATGTCCAAAGTTCAGGATCAATAAATCTTTCTACCTCTGGGGCTGTTGCACCAGTAAGTTATCAATGGAGTAATGGCGCAACATCTGAAGATTTAGTTAACATTCCTGCTGGCACCTATACAGCAACAATAACTGATGCGAATGGATGTGTTGTTTCACAATCAGCAGTTGTTTCTCAACCTGTAGCGTTTGTTGCTTCTGCTTCCGTTGTAAGTCCAATACCATGTTTTGGAAGCACCGGAACTATACAGTTAACTGGGACGGGTGGCACAGCTCCTTATCTTGGAACTGGTTTAATGACGGTATACGCGGGAACTCAAAATCATAGTATTACAGATGCCAATGGTTGTAGTGCTCAAACAACCATTACCATTACCCAACCTAGTTTGATAACAACTGTAACTAATACCACAGATGAAATGATGTTTTTTGATGGAACCGCTTCTGTAGTTGTAAATGGAGGGACAAGTCCTTATACTTATTTATGGTCACCTGGTGGCGCAACTACCCCGGATATAACAGGATTGGCTTTTGGGTCCTATACAGTTACCATTACCGATGCATCTGGTTGTATTGAGACAGCCATTGCTAATGTTGGTTCTCAAGTAGGAATTACATCACTAGAATCTGCTTCCGCTTTGTTTATTTATCCAAATCCTAGTGCTGATGTTTTTAATATTTCTATCCAAAAACATTTTATGGCTCAGCAGATCTTTGTTTATACTACTGAAGGACGATTGTTGAATTCATTCAATGTTCATGATAATGAAGCACATATTATTGATGCAAGTAATTGGACTGCTGGACATTATATCTTAAAGGTTATTGGAGAAAATGGTTTAATTACGGTACCCATGATAAAGAAGTAGTAAAAAGCATTGTACAGCTGAGTATTTTGAATTAAGCTTTCTATTAATAATCCAAGTCAAATGATCATTAAATAGAATATATTATTAAGCAAATATTATTTTTTCATAGCGCAAAGGCATCTTAATTTGATTTTTAGCGTTAATTCCATTAACTTTGTTTAAAGCGACTTAAATTATTAACTATGATGAATCGAATTGCTAGAATTTTAGGGGCTATCGCCTTATTGATTTCCGTATCTTCTTGTATTGAACACGAAGTAATTCCACCTCCAGTGAATACAGTTGATTTGAATTGTTCTTTTAGTGGATATGTTCAGGGTACTCAAGTTGAATTCACTCAAAATGTTAATGGTTATAAAGGATATACAGGTCTAGATGAATATATTGCACCTTCGCCACTTCCTTCTAGACGCGTTTACATGTCAGAGATTACTTCTCCATCAGATATGAGAGCTATTCGTGTAAAATTCGGTTCATTGAATTGGGATGCTGCTGCTAATACAGAGCCAACACTAACCATGTTTAATGATTTTCATACGGCATCTGCAGTCAACAATCAGATTTTTTCTAATCAAGGCTTGTCTGGTTTAGAAGTTACTTATACTGATATGAACAGTGCTATCTGGACTTCAAAGCAAAATAATCCAATGCCACAAACTTTGGCTTTTTCTAACATTAAACAACAATCAGACAATACAGGAGATTACTCTATGTTTGATTGTACTTTCTCTTGTTATGTATATAGAACAAATCCATTGACAAGTACTGTGGATTCGCTTTATGTTCAAAACGGAAAGTATTCTGGTTGGTTTAAAAAATAATATTGCCGTCTAATGGCATTTTAATAGCGTCATGAACCGATTGAAAATTGCCATCATTGGAGATTATAATTTTACTTTCAATGCACATCACGCAACGAATTTATCCTTAGATCATGCTGCCGCATTTTTAGAATTAGAAATCAATTATTATTGGATTAAAGTGGGTGAAGCCGCCCAACAAAAACCCATTTATTACGATCAATATGATGCCTTCTGGATTGCTCCAGGGCCTTACCAAAATCCATTTTATTTGAATGGGATTTTCAAACGACTTCTTGACCTTAAAAAGCCGGTTTTAATTACTGGAGAATCTTTTAAGTTGATCTTAGAATACCTCATTGCTTTTCATCAACTCAATGGAACAGGGGAGAAATTAATTTCGGAAAACTTAACTACTGGACCTTATTTTGAAAAGATTGAAATTCTCCCAAATTCAAGAGCTTTTAGTAAATTGTATGAGAATTTTACACTCACGGAATTGTCTGCCACACGCTACAGTCTTTACCCAAAATTGATTCAAGAATTATCAGGCTCCTTGATTGATATTGAAGCTCTAAATCAATTTGAAGATCCTGAAATTTTCAGCATGAAGGAAAAAATGTTTTTTGTAGCCTGCGCATTTTATCCTCAAGTATCCTCTACTCGAGATATTCCTCATCCAATTATTTATACATTTTTGAAAAGTGCTATTGAAGCTCAAGTCTTAACAAGCAACTAATACACCTTCATTAGTATAATATAAGAAGGAATCAACTGGTAAGTGCATCATTTCTTCTAGCAGTTTTTTATAAGCAGAAATTTGCTGCTGATCTTTATCTTTTCTTAACCCGGTTTTGAAATCAATCACCACAATCTTATCTGCATAGATAAATAATTTATCAGGTCGTTTGGTTTCTGATTCTGAAACTAAAATCCAAGGTTCACTTTTTGTCTTTATGGAACGGTCAACCAAGTCTTGGTATTGAGGATTATTAAGCAGTGAAGTAGCTTTTTCTCTTAATAAAGGCTCTTGTTCTTTGGTGATTTGCCCTGTTTCCAATAAACTTTCTATTGCCTGATCCAATTCTTCTACTTTATTTACCTGAGCCAGTAAGAGGTGAAACTGATTTCCAAATTTCACTTCTTCGGAAGGGTCTCTTTGATTTAAATCCCTCAATACAATTTGAGGAAACCACAGTCGGTCTGTATGTTCTATTGGTTTATAAAAGGAGTCTTTATCGATTTCTTTTTCTATTTTTAATTGAGGTGTCCCAGCTTGATAAATGATTTGCCCATCTGTTTCTGTGACACCCTCCTGCATCGATCCTAATGCCCTATTAACCATTGCGCCAAATTCCTTTTTCTTGTAGTAATTAAAGGCATACAAACGATCTTCCGCTCGGGTTAAAGCAACATAACACATATTCATTTTGTCGGTAACAACAAGTTCTTGTTCGATCATGGAATAATCTTTTACCGCTTTAATTTTACTATTGGGACTAATATTTTTATAAAGAACTTGTTCCCCAGCATCTATAAGATATTTATTGAAACTAATCGGACTTAAGTGAAAGTCTAATTGAGGGATGATAACAACTGGAAATTCTAAACCTTTTGATTTATGAATGGTCATAATTTGAATCGCATCTCTTGATGATGGAAGTTGAATCGCAATTTTATCTTTATTGTCTTCAAAATAGTTTAAAAAGGAAGCGACATCGGTATGTCTATTGGTTTGAAAGGCAAAACAAACATCAGCAAAATGATG
>CANJQZ010000157.1 GCA_947476515.1 Flavobacteriales bacterium | reverse complement strand
TCCATGAATGAAGTGGTTTCAAAATTAAGACGACTGAATCAAAATATTGCCAATCAAAAAGACTTTACGGATACCATTGGATTTGAAGAAGATCAATATTGGGTAGAATTTCACCGGAAATTTGCGCTTACTTATGCCATTATCGTTCTCTTTTTTATAGGAGCACCCTTGGGCGCAATTATTAAAAAAGGTGGCTTTGGAGCTCCTGTAGTAATCGCGGCCTTAATATTCATGCTGTACTTCATTTTAATTAGTGTCGGAGAAAATTTGTCAGATACCCATGTAGTTGCTCCTTGGTTTGGAATGTGGATGGCAGGGCTTTTCTTTACCCCCATTGCACTTTTAATTATGCGTGCAGCAGCGAATGATGCTCCACTATTTAATCGAGAATCGTGGTTGAAAAAATGGAATAAACTTAAAAAGAAGAATGCGCATACTATATCTTAGTCAAAAACCAGCTTACCCTCAAATTGATGGAGGTACTAATGCCATTGCGCGTTTGATGGAACAATTAATGTCCCTCGAAAATAACACCATCGATTATCTGTGTTACAGCACTAAAAAACATCCATTTGATGAGCAACTATTTCCTATTTCATGGCAAAATAATCTTTCTATGGAAGCCATCAACCTGGAAACACAACCTAAATTTTCAGAACTACTGCGCTATTTCTTCAGCTCAAAAGCATATCCAATTGAACGCTATAGAAAAAGAAATTTATTGCGTGCTTTACACGATAAATTAAGCAGTTCTGCATACGATGTTTTAATATTAGACGGATTATATTCGACTGCCTATTTAGAAGAAATTAAACAAAGATTCTCCTTAAAAATCTATTATAGATGTCACAATGTTGAACATCAAATTTGGAAAGAATTAGGCGAACAAAGTAATAACTTACTAAAGAAAATTTATTTTGCAAGGATTGCCCAACAAGTCAAAGCTTATGAATTAAAACTTATGTCATCAATCGATCAATTATTACCCCTATCTTCCGTTGATGAAGCATATTTTAAACAGAATTCTGAAGCAGAAAGTACTTTAATTCCAATCGTTCAAAAGCTACAATTGGAATCGTTTACCTATCAAGAAAATAGTTTGTTCTTCATAGGGAATATGGATTGGAAACCCAATGCAGAAAGTGTAAAATGGTTTGTTAAAAATGTTTTCGTTCCTTTGAAGCGTCAAAATAATAAACTTACCTTCCATGTCGCAGGAATGGAAAAAGGTCAATTAAATGCTATCAAAAATATAGAGGGTGTCGTACTTCATGGATTTGTCGAAGATCTCAGTCAATTTATTCGAACCAAAGGTCTCTTCGTAGCACCTCTTCTTTCGGGAAGTGGCATCAAAATAAAAGTATTGGAAGTGCTTTCTCATGGTGTTCCATTTGTACTTAGTGAAAAAGCAGCTGAAGGAATTGGATTCAATAAAGATATTAGCTTTTTCACAACAGCAGAAAATGCTATTCAAAATATTCAAGAAGTTTTAAATGATCCTGAAAATGCAAAAATAATTGGTGTAAAGGGTTTTGAATTGATTGCAGAAAAATTTTCAAATGAGCAGGGCTTAGCCGCTTTAAAAAAGATTTTTCATGACTAAGCAAAAGTTGATCTTTATTACATCACGCTTCCCTTTTCCTTTAGAAAAAGGAGATAAATTACGCGCTTATTATCTTATAAAAGGTCTGTCGGAATATTATGAAATCTACCTCATTGCTTTAGATGAAAATGACATAAGCCTCGACCAAAAAACAGCACTAAGCCCATACACTAAAGAAATTCACGATTTCACCTTGAATCAAAGCGCTAGGATCTTTCGTTTATTTCTTGGTTTCTTTAATAGTAAGCCGTTCCAAATTAATTATTTCACTTCAAGGAAATACAAAAAACTAATTGAATTACTTTTAGATAAAATTAAACCTGATCATATTTTTTGCCAATTAATTCGTCCAGCAGAATATGTCAAAAACTACCACGATTGTCCGAAAACATTAGATTATATGGATGCACTTTCTAAAGGAATGGAACGGCGTATTCAGAAAGTCAATTTATTCACACGGATAGCAATCAGCATGGAAGCGCAACGCTTGAAAGAATATGAACGGAGGGTATTCAGTTATTTTGAATTTCAAACTATAATTAGTGCGCAAGACCAAAATTACATTGCACATCCAGACCAAAAACAAATGCTGGTATTGCCCAATGGTATTGACGCTGCTTTCTTTGAAAATTTAGATATTAATCAAAAATTTGATTTTGTTTTTGTCGGCAATTTAAGTTATCCTCCAAATATTGACGCTGTAAATTATATTCTGGATAATATTCTTCCAATGTATCCGGATAAAACATTACTCGTTGCAGGTGCAAAACCATCTAAGCAACTTGTTTCGAAAATAAATAAAGTAAAAAATTGCACCCTTCTAGCAGGTGTGACTGATATAAGAACTGCTTATCTGAAAGGAAAAATATTTTTAGCGCCTATGCAAATTGGAACTGGAATGCAGAATAAAATTTTGGAAGCCATGGCTTTAGGAATTCCATGTATTACAAGTTCATTAGTGAATAATGCGATTCAAGGGAAACATCAAGAACACCTTTGGGTAGCTGACCAAATTCATGAAATAAAAGAGGGAGTTGATTGGTTATTAGCAGATGAAAACAACTATAAAAAGATTCAAGAAGACGCTAAAGTTTTCATCAAGAATCAATATCAATGGACGGAGATCATTGCCCGTTTGCATAAAAAGATCAGCGAAAAATAATACTATTCCTTGTAGTTTTTGAAATGATCATACTTATCCTTTATATAAACGATAAGCTCCATTTCAGTCGCCGTTTTAAGAAAATCAGAATCTATGTTTAAAAAAGAAATGAAATCATCAAACTCTTCTTCAGATAGATTAATGATATCGAATGCAACATAGAGTCTAAGTAATTCTTGAACCACCTTGCGTTGATTGTCCTTATATTCTTGTTCTGCAATCCATCTTTTATTTTGTTCCTTCTTAGAAAAAGCTTGATATAAAGCCGTAATTGGACTTTGCAGTATATTGATACCCGAAACTAATTTAGTTTCTCTCATAGCAAGTGAAGCCCGTTCTTCTTTGATTTGTTCCAAGGTTTTCAGAGGACGAATAATAACTTCTTGAATTTCTTGGGGCAATCCTTCAATATAGGCTAAGACATGGCATTGACAATTGGAGTCTGGCGTGGCAACGAACTGATAAATTGGATAACCTTTTGTAGAAAGAGCGATGATATCATTGGGATTGGCAACAATACTAAAGCGTCCGTCTGGTTGACCAAAGATGCCTTTTCCAAAAGACTTATTAATAACCATTAAATTATAAAAGGACTGTGGGCGAAGCGAATCAATGACCCTACCTTGCACTAATACTCTGTCGCATTGAGCCTTCGAAAAAGAAGAAGCGCCCAGACATAACAATAAGAACAGTAATTTAAATATTTTCAAAATACCAATTAAAATCTAAGTTTAAGAATAGTAGGAAAGGTACAATAAAAGCAAAAACCCAAAAGCATATCAATAATATTTTCATACGCCAACTTGCATCTTTAATGATTGGAGCAATAAGCAGGCCATTCACATGAGATGCGATAAGTTGGCTTATATCGTCTTCGGAGATCGAGGCATATTTTCGTAAAGTTTTATTGCGCTCCATCAACAAGTCTTTGATTTTCGCATAATCTCTATTGCTCAATTCATCATAAGTAGAGAAATAATTAACTTCTAATTCCTCAAGCTCTTTTCGCAATTGATAATTTTGTTGCATCCCCCTCACTCGAATCCCCATGAAAAAACCGAAAATAATTACGAGCCAATCGTTTAAAAGTAAACCGACAACAATCATTAACAAGGAAGATCCTAAAGCAAAGAGCATCATAAAAAAATCGCGTTGACGGTGCACCAAGAGTTTAAATAACTGTCCACCATCCAAGGGATCAATAGGCAATAGATTAATGGTATTGAGAAATAGAAAAATAAAACTTAAAGTCAATGCCCATTGCAATTGATAGTGGGAAGCAATAACGATGGTAATGCAGCCAACAATAACACCTGGAATGGGTCCAGCAAGCACTACTAATAAACTTTCACGCTGTGAATACTTTTCTTTAGAACCTTGAACAAAGGCTCCCATTAATGGGATAAAGAGCATGCGAACATTCTCATATTTGAATTTTTTCATGAAAAGAAAATGTCCGATTTCATGAAAGAAAAGCACAAAAATTAGAAAGAAAACAAAATTAATCTGATTGGTAAAAAATATTAAAAAAGAAGCAATAAAAATTATAATCGAAAATAGAGTCAAGCCCCAATTACTTTTGACTTTCTCCTTTACAAGAACAGGTTTTTCTGGATACAGATCATAATTATTTTCCATACTTACATTCCAGGCATACCGCCACGCATATTTTTCATTTGACTCATCATGCCAGCCATATTTCGAGGATTACTCATCATCTTCATCATTTTCTTCATGTCCTCAAATTGCTTCATTAATTTATTTACCTCCATAATATTAGTACCACTACCCTTCGCAATTCTCGTTTTACGAGAAACATTCATTAAACCTGGATTGGCACGCTCTTTTGGAGTCATTGATAAAATCATGGCTTCAATTCCTTTAAATGCATCTTCAGGAACATCAACATCTTTCATGGCTTTTCCCATTCCTGGAATCATTCCCATCAAATCTTTGACATTTCCCATTTTTTTAATTTGCTGTAATTGTGCTAAAAAATCATTAAAATCAAACTGATCTTTCATGATTTTCTTCTGAAGTTTGCGCGCTTCTTCTTCATCGAACTGCTCTTGCGCGCGTTCCACTAAAGAAACCACATCACCCATTCCTAGGATTCTATCCGCCATTCTGGATGGATAAAACACATCCAAAGCGTCCATTTTTTCGCCTGTTCCAACGAACTTAATCGGCTTATTTACAACAGCTTTTATCGTTAATGCAGCTCCACCTCGGGTATCACCGTCTAATTTTGTAAGGATGACACCATCAAAATTAATCCGTTCATCAAAGGCTTTCGCTGTATTCACAGCATCTTGCCCGGTCATAGCATCAACTACAAAAAGGGTTTCGTGGGGTTGAATTGCTTCCTTCACAGCAGCAATCTCATCCATCATCTGCTCATCAACAGCCAAACGGCCAGCGGTATCGATAAGAACTACCTGAAATCCATTGCTTTTAGCATATTGGACTGCAGACAAG
>CANJQZ010000156.1 GCA_947476515.1 Flavobacteriales bacterium | reverse complement strand
GGAGAGGTACTTGCGCTTGTGATCAAACCTGCATGACAATATACAGGACCTACTCCCACTAATGCGGCATTTCCTTCACTTGCATCATAAACAACTGTAACCACATCAGCACTTGTTGGAAACGCGGGGCTGACATCTAAAATTTGTGAAAAAGCTGAACAAGCAAATGAGAATATAAAAGTTGTTACAATAGAATGACTAAGATATTTCATTTGAGAAAATTAAAAATTATTAACTAAAAAAAGCCTAAGTTTTCACTTAGGCTTTTTCGAAAATCAAATTGAAAAATTATCTTTTGATTAATTTTCCAGTTGCAACATTGTCACCAGATTTTACATTGTAAAAATAAGTTCCAGCATTAATTGAAGCAACTTCAATTGCATTAGAAACTCCAGCAGCAACAGTTTTTGTCATTACCACTTTACCTGTAAGGTCAAATAATGTAAAGATTGCATCTGAAGCATTGTTCAAATCAAATTTAACTGTAGCAACATCTGTAGTTGGGTTAGGAGAAACAACAACATTTGAAATTGCATTTTCAACTAAACCTGAAGCACAAAGAGCTGTACAGTTATCCCAACAATATGTAAGCGTTGTAGCTGTAGCAGGAATAACTAAAGTTCTGTTAACATTTCCAGCGCCATCATCTAAACCACATCCGCCAGCACCGATAGTGTTTGCAGGATCAGTTCCTTCATTTGATCCCCAGTTACCATTAACAAATTTGTAAAGCAAAGTTGCATCAACAGCAGTTGAAGGGAAAGTAACATCAATTGACCAGATGTTGTTTCCTAAATCTGTCATTCCTGAAGTTGGTGTTGTTGGTGACCAATCCGCCATTGCACCAGCAGTAACAGTTCCACCATTGGTAGAAAATGTACCAGCAACACGAATACCAGTTGGATCAATAACAGCTCCACCAGCAACATAATTTGTAATATCAACTTTAAAAGTTACAGTTGATTGGGCCATAGCCACAGCTCCGATAAATAGAGCAGCACATAATGTAAAAGTTCTTTTCATAATAAAAGATTTAAAGGTTAAAAAATACTTAGTGTCAAAATGACAATTCAAATATAAAGAATTATAATTTAAAAGATATAATTATAGAAATATTTTTAAACAATAAACTTTTAATTATACTACAGCATTAATTTTCCTTGGAAAATAATATAATCATTAAATAAGCTAGGAAGGGTACAATCATTTCTTGAGAATATCCCAAAAACTGTTGAGCCACTTCCAGACATAGCGGCATAAATAGCACCTGAGATTTTCAATTGATCAATACATTCTTGTATCAAGGGATATTGCTTACAGATAGGACTTTCGAAATCATTCTTCAAAGATGATTGCCATGTAGAAATATTTTCTTGAAGAATCGAAGCGACATTGCTTTGATTTTCTTTAGGAGTAACCTTACTATACGCCTCCTTAGTACTGACATGAATTTTTGGATTTAATAGCACTAAATAATACTCGGATAAATCACATTTAACCTCATTCAATATTTCACCTCTCCCAGAGACCATTCTAACCTTATTTTGAATAAAGAAAGGACAATCACTTCCTAATGTAGCCGCTATTTCTTCCATTTCTACATGCGATAATCCTAAGCTAAAAAGTTCATTTAATCCTAAAACAACATAAGCTGCATCAGCGGAACCACCACCTAGGCCTGCCCCTACTGGAATTTGTTTGCGCAAGTGAATGGAAACAGGAGGAGTATTAAATTTTGATTGCATAAGATCCACTGCTTGTTCACATAAATTCTTCTCATGGGTATCAGCGAAAATAATTCCTGATTGATGAAATGAATTTATTTGAGCGGGTAAAATCTCCAAAATATCATAAAAAGGCACAGGATACATTACTGATTCAATTTCATGAAAACCATCTGAGCGCTTGCGCAGTACATGCAGTCCTAAATTTATTTTAGCTGGAGGGTATAAGATCATAGTACAAAATTAGAAGAACAAAGCAATTTTTGTAATTTTGCAGTAAAATAAATACTATGTCAACCTATCTTGATTTTGAAGAACCGCTTCGTGCCTTAGAAGAACAAATCGCACAAACAAAGGAAATTGGAATCTCTACGGAAGTAGACATGTCTGATAAAATAAAAGAATTAGAAGACTTATTAAAAACAACTTCTAAAGAAATATTTGGAAAATTAAGTCCTTGGCAGCGCGTTCAATTATCAAGACACCCAGACAGACCCTATACTTTAGCCTATATTGATGCTGTTACCGAAGGTGATTTCTTAGAGTTACATGGCGATAGAGGAGTGAAGGATGATAAAGCAATGGTGGGTGGTTTTGGTGCCATTGACGGAAGAACAGTGATGTTTATCGGTCAACAAAAAGGAATCAATACCAAGATGCGTCAATACCGCAATTTTGGAATGCCCAATCCAGAAGGATACAGAAAAGCTTTGCGTTTGATGAAGCTTGCAGAAAAATTTAATAAACCCATCGTAACCTTTATAGATACTCCAGGAGCTTATCCAGGTTTAGAAGCTGAAGAAAGAGGTCAAGGGGAAGCGATTGCGAGAAATATATACGAAATGATGCGCTTAAAGGTGCCTGTCATTTGCATCATAATTGGAGAAGGAGCATCAGGAGGAGCATTAGGAATTGGTGTTGGAGACAAAGTGGTTATGCTAGAAAATACTTGGTACTCTGTGATCTCACCTGAATCATGTTCGTCTATTTTATGGAGGTCTTGGGAATTCAAAGAAACCGCTGCAGATGCCTTAAAATTAACATCAACAGACATGAAAAAATTTGGTTTAGTTGATGAGGTAATTCCTGAACCCATTAATGGAGCGCATCGATCACAGTCTGAAAACTTTGCAACCGTTAAAAAATACATCTTAAAATATCTTAAGGGACTAGATGCTATTAAGCCAGATGAACGCATCAATCAAAGAATCGATAAATTTAATAAAATGGGTGTTTGGGAATAAGATTTATGCTTAATTTTCCAACCCATGAATGAACTCTTAAGTACCCCTATCGAATTTTTAAAAGGAGTTGGACCTCAAAAGGCGCAACTTTTACAAAAAGAATTAGGCATTTTTACTTTTGGAGATTTATTAAACACCTATCCCTTTAGATACCTAGATCGATCGATTTACCATAAATGCAATCAGATTTCCTACACTGATAATTATTTACAACTTGTTGGAACCATTTCTAATGTCAAAGAAATTGGAAGTGGTCGCATTAAAAGACTTAGTGCTCGTTTTACTGATGACACCGGAAGTGTAGAGCTTATTTGGTTTCAAGGCGCGTCTTGGATTAAACAAAGTATAGTAGTTGGATTAAGTTATCAAATATTCGGGAAGCCCAAATTAATTTCTGGTGTTTGGACCATACCGCACCCAGAATTGACACCAATTAAAGATTTAACAGTTCGGGCAGGATTTCAGCCCTTTTACTCGAGTACTGAGAAATTAAATTCTAAGGGATTACATTCAAGAGGAATTGAAAAATTAATTCAAACCATCTTCGCGCAACATCAAATAATTTTACCCGAGTGTTTACCTGAAAATATTAAAAAAGATAATCAATTGATATCGCGAACAGAAGCGATGCGAAAAATACACTTACCGCAGAATGAATTAGAGATCAAACAAGCCCGACTTCGATTAAAATTTGAAGAATTATTTTATTTGCAGTTAGAAATGCTAATTCGAAAAGGGGTGCGCATTAAGCAAATTCAAGGATTTCGATTTGAGCAGGCTGGAACACCAATGTTAGACTTTTACAATAATCATTTACCTTTCGAATTAACGGGAGCTCAAAAAAGAGTATTAAAGGAAATTAGAAAAGATTTCTTGACAGGAAATCACATGAACAGATTATTACAAGGAGATGTAGGTAGCGGAAAAACCTTAGTGGCATTAGTGGCAATGCTAATCACAATCGGAAATAAACACCAAGCTGCACTGATGGCTCCCACTGAAATACTTGCCTCACAGCACTTTGAAACGATCAAAGAATTACTCAAACAGATGCCGATAAAAGTTGGACTTCTAACAGGTTCGACTAAAAAAGCAGCAAGAACATTATTGTTTGAAGAACTATTAAGTGGAGAAATTCAATTGCTCATTGGTACACATGCCTTACTAGAAGATCCAGTGCAATTTAAGTCATTAGGATTGGTTGTTATTGATGAACAACATAGATTTGGTGTTGCACAAAGAGCAAAAATGTGGCGAAAAAACAAGATTCCACCTCACATTTTAGTCATGACGGCAACCCCGATTCCAAGAACCTTAGCCATGACATTTTATGGTGATTTAGATGTTTCTGTAATTGACGAATTACCACCAGGAAGAAAACCCATTCAAACCATACACCGATTTGAGAGTCATCGTGTTGCATTATTTGGATTTATGCGAAAAGAAATCGCTTTAGGAAGACAAATCTACTTGGTTTATCCATTAATAAAAGAAAGTGAAAAACTTGATTTTAATAATTTAATGGATGGATACGAAGCCATTTCTCGTTCCTTTCCAATGCCAGAATACCAACTGAGCATTGTTCATGGTAAGATGAAAGCCGAGGATAAAGAATACGAAATGCAACGCTTCATTAAAGGTGAAACGCACATTATGGTAGCAACGACCGTTATAGAGGTTGGTGTTAATGTTCCTAATGCCTCTGTCATGATCATTGAAAGCGCTGAAAGATTTGGACTGGCGCAATTACATCAATTGCGAGGAAGAGTTGGTAGAGGGGCTGAAAAATCATATTGCGTATTAATGACTGGTGCCGAACTTTCAAAAGAAGCTAAGAAGAGAATGGAAACCATGGTAAGAACAACCGATGGATTTGAAATTGCGGAAGTAGATTTACAATTGAGAGGACCGGGTGATTTATTGGGGACGCAACAAAGTGGGGTTTTAGACCTGAAAATAGCGGACCTATCCAAGGATGGACAAATCGTTGTAATGGCTAGAAATGCTGCACGAATGCTAACAGAAGATGACCCAGAATTAGTAAAACCAGAACATCAAGCGTTGCGAGAAAGAGTATTGGTATTATTAAAATCACGCCCCAATTGGAGCACCATCGGATAAAAATTAGACATAAAAAAAGGGCTACAAAAATGTAGCCCTTTTTTTTGTTAAATATAATATTATTCAGCATCTTCAACAAGCGCTTCATAAGCATCTTGAGAACCTACAATCATTTTTTGGAAGTTTCTTACTCCTGTTCCTGCTGGTATTAAGTGACCAACAATTACATTTTCTTTC
>CANJQZ010000155.1 GCA_947476515.1 Flavobacteriales bacterium | reverse complement strand
TGATTTGGTGTCTCTGTGTACAGGACTTACCACATCAATAAATCGTTCAATCTCCTGAATGGCATTTGACACCAAAACGGCTTGAAAATTATCTCCGTATCCAAGTCCGGCACAAATACCAGAAGCTAGGGCATAAATGTTTTTTAATACGGCAGATAATTCTGTACCAAAGAGATCATCAGAAGTGGTGGTTTTTATATATCTGCATCGTAGCAATGCAGAAACAGTTTCTGCAATACTCGGTGTGGAACATGCAATGGTGAGATAAGATAAGCGCTCTAGTGCTACCTCTTCAGCGTGACAAGGTCCACAGATTATTCCAATATTTTCATAGGGCGTTCCAAAGGTCTTGTGAATAAATCGTGCAGGAATAGCATGAAATTCAGGTACAATTCCCTTTACCGCTGAAAATACAATTTTGTCTTTAAAGTATTCTATTGGAAAATCTTTAAAAGTTTCTGTCAGAAATGCTGCTGGAGTAGCAATTACTATAATGTCAGCCTGTTTAATTATGGATACTAAATCTGAGCTAACGATTAATTTCGCTAGATCAAATTCAACATCTTGTAAATAATGAGGGTTGTGCTTAAAACTATGGAGGTGTGCTATGGCTTCTTCATTACGCATCCACCAAGCAACTTTAGGTGAATTATTACAAAAAAGCTTGACCAAAGCAGTGGCCCAACTTCCTCCGCCAATTACAGCTACTAGTGGTGTCTTATTTGTCATGTTGGACAAAGGTAAAAAAAATCCCCTCTTTTAATTTTAAAAGAAAGATTTATGCACCATTAATTATAGTTGATTATTTCTCCAGCTTGGAGTGCTTCAGCAAAAGCATCGCGCATTTTTTCTAATTTCAATTTAGCATGCGGACTTCCTTCTATTGCTTGATTCTTTAATTGATAATAAACATTTAATGATTGACCGAAAATATCTTGTTCTAATTTCTTCTTAATTTCCATGATTTTAGCATTCACACCTATTAAATAATGCTCGATTTCTCCCAGTCTTTTTAATTCAGAAGGGTCTAGATTTTCTTTATTTAATAGTTCATGATAGTGAGGCAATAACTCACTAAGTAAGGCTACAAAGCGCTCTAGTTCTGCGTCAAGGGCACTTTTATCTGCTTTAAAATCTCCCATTTATAATTGATTATAAAGATAAATTTAACTTTTTTATTCACTGACAATACAAATCGAAAAAAATTAACAATTATTTTAAGTTATTCTTGAATACACTTGTTAATTTTAGATTAGTTAAAATATTATTATGGAAAATCACAAGATAGATTACTTTATCCAAGGGGAAGAAATGCAATTGGTTGAAATAGAATTAGATAACATGGAGACGGCCATCGCAGAGGCTGGAGCTTTTATGTACATGGATGCTAATGTACAAATGGAAACTATTTTTGGTGACGGTTCTGCTCAACAAAGTGGATTTATGGGCAAATTATTTGGCGCCGGTAAACGCTTACTTACTGGGGAGAGTTTATTCATGACTGCATTTACCAATCAGGGTCAATCCAAAGCTCGAGTTGCCTTTGCATCTCCTTATCCTGGTAAAATTATCCCATTTGATCTTTCAGCCTATCAAGGTAAAATTATTTGTCAAAAAGATGCGTTTTTATGCGCTGCAAAAGGAGTCTCAATTGGTATTTCATTTCAAAAGAAATTAGGTGCAGGTCTTTTTGGAGGTGAAGGTTTTATTATGCAGAAACTTGAAGGTGATGGAATGGCTTTCTGTCATGCTGGAGGACATATCATTAAAAGAACATTAATAGAAGGTGATTCATTAAAAATTGATACTGGTTGTATTGTTGCTTATACCAAGGATATTGATTTTGATATTCAGTTTGTGGGTGGAATTAAGAATACTTTCTTTGGTGGAGAAGGCATCTTTTTTGCCACGCTCCAAGGTCCTGGGGAAGTTTGGCTGCAAACACTTCCTATCTCTCGTCTTGCATCACGAGTGTTGAGTTATGGACAAGGTACAAGAAAAGAGGAGGGGACGGGTATATTAGGAGGATTAGGTAATTTAATCGATGGCGATTAATCAATAATTAATTCCCAATCTTCGAGTTTATTTCCAGCCAAAAAGGATTTGAAATCCATTCTTCTTTTGCCTTCCAATTGAATAGATTTGATGGTAAGGTAATGATCTGAACAAGGAAATAATATTCCATCTTTAGTCACTACCATTTTTGTCTTTGATTCTAATGGTATTGCATCAATTAGGGTAGATTCAAAAAGTTTACATTGCAAATGAATGTCTTTTTCGATATTTCTCAAGATACACCAAGCAGCAGGGTAGGGTGACAGTCCACGAATTTTATTATGTATTTCTTGAGCTGATTTTCCCCAATCAATTTTCGTATCCTCTTTAAATATTTTTGGTGCTAATTTTTCTTTTGTTATCAGTGTATCTTCTGATTTTTGAAGGCGAGTTTTGAAGGTTCCTAGTGCTAATTGGTCTAGTGTTTTAATCGTCAATTGGGCACCAAGTTGCATTAATGTATCATGCAAAGTCCCTGCATCCATATCAGCATCAATCGTTATTTTTTCTTGATCGATAATGGCTCCTGCGTCAATTTCTTCATTGATAAAAAAGGTGCTCACGCCGGTTTCTTTTTCTCCATTGATGATGGCCCAATTGATTGGAGCAGCACCTCTGTAATCGGGTAACAAAGAAGCATGCAAATTAAAGGTTCCCATTGGCGGAATAGTCCAAACTATTTTTGGAAGCATTCTGAATGCTACCACTACAAATACATCTGCTTTTAAAGCAGTCAAGTCTTCAATAAATTGCTCCTCTTTTAGCTTTTCGGGTTGCAAGGTCAAGATATTCAAAGATTTCGCATAGGTCTTTACTGCACTTTCTCTCAGCTGTTGTCCACGACCCGCAGGTTTGTCTGCAACAGTTACAACACCCACAAGTTCGTGTTTACTTGAAACAATCTTCTTGAGGATCGTTAAAGCGAATTCAGGCGTTCCCATAAAAACAATGCGCAGCGCTTTCATCTTATACTATTTTTTTCTTCCAATCAAATAATTTCAAATACAATAAGGATAATCCTCCCAGTGTTGTAAAGTAAATATACTCAACTGTCCATATCCAATAGACATCCCATTGAAATATTTTAATAAAACAATAAGCGCTACTGATATAAATTAATACCGCAAAAAATTCTATGGTCATCGATACCAGTGTATTCCCACTTCCAAGTATGGTTTGGAAATAAACTGAAATCATCCCGTATAAAAATATAGAACAAGAGATTAAACGCAATATTTCCGCACTCTTTTGTACATATTGTTCTTCTGGATTAATAAATCTTATCAAAGCCTCTGGGTAAAAAAGTGCGCCATGAAAAGTAAATAATAGAAATCCAACGGTTAGCAATTGAATACGCCTCTGAATGATCGGAAGCATCTCAAATTTCTTATTGCCAAGGTATTGCGAAATGTAGGTTTTAGTGGTAGCCGCAAATCCCCAAATAGGTACAAAAGCGAGGAAATAAATCGAACGAATGTTCTGGGAAACCGTTAAATCAAAGTTTCCTTTTTGTTCTAACCAGGTAAAAAAAAGGGTCCATGTCGCTAAGGCAAAAAAGCCTTGTATTAATAAGGGACTGCCAACTTTAAGTAATTCTATAAATGATTTCCATTGAAATGAAAAATAGGAAAACAGTTTATATTCTTTTCTTTCTTTTGAGAAAATTAGAAAAAGCACCAAGGTTATCATTCCTAAGGCATCTGCAATGGTTGAAGCATAAGCCGCTCCTTCAAGGCCCAAGCGCTGGAAACCAAAGTTTCCAAAAATAAGAGTGTATCCTAATAAAATATTACTTGAGGCTGTAACAACAGCTGCGATTAAAACTACCCATGTTTTTCCTTTTGCAATCATCAAGGCTTGAATAGTTAAGGTAATCACGGCAAAAAACAAGGAGAAGCCCCTTATCTTCAAAAAGTCACCTTGCATCAAAGCAATTTTTGAGTTACGCGAATAAGATACAATCCAATCAGGCATTAAAAAATAAAGGAAAAGAAATAAGCCAATGGCAAGGAGTAATAGTGTAATAAATGTTGTCCCAAAGATTCTTCCAATGGCTTCAAATCGTTCTTCCCCAATTCTTCTGGCAATTATGATTTGAGATCCATCGCTCATTCCCGCAAGCATTATATAGAGTGTGATGTAGATTAATCCGGCGTTTCCTAAAGCATCAAATGCTTCTGTTGAATACCTACTTAAAAAGGAGGCGTCAGTAATTAATACAATGGATTGAATAAATCCAGATACCATCATGGGTAAAGCAACAGCAAGAATAGATTTATAACTTATGGACAGCATTAATCAATTTGTAAAATCAAACCTTTGAGGTATTCTCCCTCCGGATGATAAGCGTTAATCGGATGGTCTGCAGCTTGATGTAATTGTTCTAAAATTCTAACATTGCGTCCAGATTCTATGGCTGCAGCAATTATGGTATGGGTAAACATGGTCTTATCTACCACTTGAGAACAAGAAAAAGTAAATACAATGCCTCCAGGTTTTATTTGTCGAAAAGCATGGGCATTGAGTCTTTTATATCCTTGAATTGCTTGGTGTCTCTTATCCCTATGTTTTGCAAATGCTGGGGGGTCAATTACTATGATATCGTAATCTTCTTTTAAATCTTTCATGTATTCCATTGCATCTGCAACAATACTTTGATGTTCCCCTTTGAAGGAATTTAATTTCACATTTTCTTCTGTAGCTTCTATTGCTTTTTTAGAACTGTCTAATGAATGTGCAAGGGTTGCACCACCAAGTAATGCTTGTAAACTAAATCCACCAGAGTAACAGAATGTATTCAGAACTTTTTTCCCTAAAGCATACCTGTTGAGTAAAGCACGATTTTCTCTTTGATCAATAAAAAAACCTGTTTTTTGTCCAAGCACCCAATCAATTTGATACTTCACCCCATTTTCTATAGCAGTATGTGGGGTAACACAAGATCCAAATAAATACGCGTCAACCACTCCATCTACTTTGTTTAAAGTTTCAGATGATTTGGAATAAACCGCCGTTAATTTTTTTCCTAAACTTGCTTTCAATCCTGCGACAATCAAGTCTAAAGATTGATACATACCAACTGAGTGACATTGAATAACCGCGACACCATTATAGAAATCAATTATTAAACCTGGCAATCCATCTCCCTCACCATGACAAAGTCTAAAAATAGAATTTTGCTTCGTTAGGAGATTTAATTTTAATCTTAAAGAAACAGCATTACT
>CANJQZ010000154.1 GCA_947476515.1 Flavobacteriales bacterium | reverse complement strand
GGGTCAAGTGTTGTTGTTTCTACAGATTCAGCAAGTTTTGATAAGACACAAACTGGAGTTTACTATATCAATTATGCAGCAACAAATGCCAATGGTACAACAACAGGTTCTAGAAAAGTAAGTGTTGTAATTGGTGCTTCCAATTGGACGAGTCCAACTTGGGCAGTAACAAGTACATGTTCAGGTACAACTTTTCCATTAACTGCTTCTCCTGTTATTAGTGCTGGAACTGGCGCCAATGGAATATCAATTGACAATATGTTTAATTTAGTGGGTGGAACAGCAACAGGAACCGTAAATGGCGCTGCAATATCAATCCCTAATCAAACTATTAATATTACACTTGGTGATATTATATTCTCAGGAATTGGAACTATGAATGCTACTGCTACGCAATTCCAAATAACATACACTTATGACAATACTACTCCATTAATTGGTGGTAACGGTACTTGTGTTGCTATTTATGACAAGCAATAATATTTATTGAATTAGATCTCAAAAAGACCAACAATTAGTTGGTCTTTTTTTTGCTACCTATGTTGCAAAACTATTCTAAGTATTACTATAAATTTGATGTATGGCAAAATTCAAAGAAATAATATCTTCAGACATTCCAACATTGGTCGATTTTTATGCTACCTGGTGCGGACCCTGTCAAACCATGCATCCCATTTTGGATCAACTAAAAACGAAGCAAAAAGAAAAAATAAGAATCCTTAAAATTGATGTAGATAAAAATCCTGCGATTGCAGACCAATTTAAAATTAAAGGCGTACCAACCTTCATGCTTTTTAAGCAAGGAGAAGTGGTTTGGAGAAAAAGTGGTGTTATGAGCTTAAGTGATCTAATAAAAAGAATAGAAACTAATTAAGAATCATTCCTTTTTTACCAAAGAATTTTAATTCCTTTAGTTGAGACTTGATGATTGTTTCTGCATTAAAAACAAATCTTTTATCGAACAAATCATCATTTACCCAAAAGCTAACCCAGTATTCATTGTAAAGACTAAAAACTTCAGGCATTATCGCCTCAATTTTTGCAGCTTCATTGGGCAATAAGACTTCCAAACTATGACGAAGCGTTGATGTTTCAATTTTTTCGCCAGTTACCGAATGCTCGCCATAACCAACACTTGTTATAATAATCCCTTCCATAATATCATCTCTGAAATTAATGAGGTAAACATTATAGATATCAGAATTATCATCTTCTAAGACAATTGCTACCGATACCTTTTCTACAATTGGGCCTTTAATTTCTTCTTTCATCGTTTAATTCAAGTGCATTACAGGTTCAAAATTAAATAGGCTAGAAATATGAATAAGCAACTTACTTTTAAGCTCTTCCATATCTATTTCACGACCTAACTCTTTTTGCATAGAGGTAACTGTTTTATCCGGTATTCCGCAGGGGATAATGTGATTAAAATAACTTAAATCCGTATTCACATTAAAACCGATACCATGCATGGTCACCCATCTTGATGTTTTTACTCCCATGGCACAAATCTTCCTTGCGTTCGGTGTATTAACATCTAGCCATACGCCAGTTTCTCCTTTTGATCTTTCAGCATTTATTCCATACTCAGCCAAAGTAGCGATTACCGCTTCTTCAAGAAGTCGCAAATATTTATGAATATCTGTAAAAATTTGATCTAAATCTAAGATGGGATAAACGACTAATTGTCCTGGTCCGTGATATGTAATGTCTCCACCACGGTTTATTTTATAGAAACTAGCGTTAAGCTTATTCAAACTTACTTCATTCAGAAGAAAATGTTCTTCCTTTCCACTTCTTCCTAATGTAAAAACATGAGGGTGTTCACAAAATAAAAGGTGATGCTTTGGTAATATTGGAACACTAGCTTCGCGATTAGCGATTTTAAGATCCACTATTTCTTTAAATAATACTTCTTGAAAATCCCAGGCTTCTTTATAATCCATCAAACCAAGGTCGCGAACATCTACCTTGATTTTGGTCATTTAAAATTTGCTAATTCTCCTTTTAAATAATCAATAATAACGATATCCATAATGTCAACGCCATTCATCTCACATAAATAAAATGATGCCCAATCAACAATATGGATTAAATACAAAGATCTTTCAATCAGGTTATTTCCTTTGGTATCAACTACGAAAACACTACCACTTTTCTTTTTGACAGCATCCATAGTTATTTCAAAACGCTTCTTATTCCTTGGATGCATATCACCTGTGTTGAAGAAAATTGGAGCGAAACGGTCGTCTCCTCCACCCCATCCAACCAATTCATTGTGATTCATTTCTGGAATGGTATGATGCCATCCTAAATACTTAGAATTCTCATTAAATTGTTGGCGCGCTCTTACGATAACACCTTCATATTTTGACTCAGCATAATAAACTCCAACTTTCTTATAAAGAAAAGTAGCCATCTTTTTTGCAGTTTCTTGAATCTCAGAAAGATCAGCAGTCAAGGTATTCGCTGCGATAAGCATGGAATCTACCGCATTAGGAGATATATAACCTAATGCTGCAAAATAAGTCAATAATTGAACTACTGAAAAAGCCAAAGCGCTTCTTGGTGGATTTCCACCAGGCACGATAACACAATCATAGCCATTAGATTTACAAAAACCTTCTAGGTGACCACCACTTGTAATTCCAATAATATGACAACCCTTAGCATGAGCAGCGTCGATTGCAAAAGTTGTTTCTTCCGTATTTCCGGAATAAGAAGATCCAATCACAAGCGTATTTTTATCTGCAAAGGCAGGTAGCGTATAATCATTCACACAAACAATTGGAACTTTAATTTCATCTTGCAACCAATTTTGGACAATTTTCGCCCCTATTCCTGAACCTCCAAGTCCACAAATAATAATATTTTTCACCTCATTTTTTGGTGTTTGGAATTCAAAAGCTTTTCCAATTACTGCCGCATCTTTAATATTTTGCGGAAACGCCTCAATTAATTTTTTCATATGTTTATTATTTAAATAATTTATAAAGGAATGTTACCATGTTTCTTAGTTGGTAAATTCTCAGCTTTCTTTTCTAACATTTTAAATGCAGCGATGAGTTTCGATCTCGTTTCTTCTGGCAGAATGACATCGTCAATAATTCCTCTTTCAGCAGCACGATATGGATTTGCAAATAATTCTGCATACTCAGCTTCTTTCTCTAACCATTTTTCGTTTGGATTTTCAGCTGTATTAATTTCTCGTTTAAATATAATTTCTGCGGCGCCTTTAGCACCCATAACTGCAATTTCAGCTGTTGGCCAAGCATAGTTTAAGTCTGCCCCTAAAGTTTTAGAATTCATCACACAATATGCTCCACCATAAGCTTTGCGGGTAATAACTGTAATTCTAGGAACCGTTGCTTCAGCAAATGCATATAATAATTTTGCGCCATGCGTAATAATGCCATTCCATTCTTGATCTGTACCTGGCAAGAAACCTGGGACATCTTCTAAAACCAAAAGCGGAATATTAAAAGAATCACAAAAACGAACAAAACGAGCTGCTTTACGAGAAGCGTCAATATCTAAAACACCAGCTAGCGCAGCAGGTTGATTGGCTACAATACCGATTGATTTCCCATCTAAGCGACCAAAACCGATTACAATATTTTTCGCATAATCAATTTGAACCTCTCTAAAACTGGAATCATCAATAATGCAATCAATAATTTTTCGGCTATCATACGGCATTGAATTGTTTGCCGGAAGTACTGTTTGAATTTGATTTAATTTATTTGCTGAAAATGGGTTTACAGTTGGAACGGGGGCTGTTTCATAGGCATTTTGGGGTAAATAAGTAATTAAGTCCCTCACCTTTTTCAAGCATTCCACATCATTAGCAGCTGTAAAATGATTCACTCCAGATTTCTCAGCATGTGTTTTTGCTCCTCCCAAATCCTCCGAACTCACCTCTTCATGTGTTACTGTTTTTACAACATTTGGTCCGGTTACAAACATATAACTGGTTTCCTCCACCATAAAGACAAAATCTGTCAATGCAGGTGAATAAACTGCTCCGCCTGCACAAGGTCCCATTATAACAGATATTTGAGGAACAACTCCAGATGCTCTTGTATTTCTAAAAAAGATATCAGCATATCCAGAAAGTGAAACAACACCTTCTTGAATTCGAGCTCCACCAGAATCATTAATCCCAATAATCGGAGCTCCATTTTTCATGGCAAGATCCATTAAACGACAAATTTTTGCGGCTTGAGTTTCTGATAATGAACCCCCTAAAACAGTGAAGTCTTGAGAAAATACATAGATTAACCTGCCAAAAACAGTTCCGAATCCAGTTACAACACCATCACCAGGGATTCTATTGTCTTCTAAACCAAATGTGGTGGCCCGATGTTCTACTAATGCTCCAATTTCATGAAAGGAACCTTCATCGATTAGCAAAGTGATGCGCTCCCTAGCAGTTAATTTACCCTGCTGGTGTTGCTTTTTTATCCTTTCTTCACCACCTCCAATAAGGGATGACTTTCTTTTATCTAATAATTCTTGTTTTCTATCCATTGTAAAATATATTCAAAATTACATGATTTTTTCCCCTTAGCAACAAAGCCTTAAGCTTTTTCCTGTGATTTTTTATTCGGAATTAAATTCAAAAAAGCAATCATAGACAAAAACCACACGACAACTATCCACTCATTTAATTTTATAAACGAAACGATGAAAAGCATCAAGGAGAAAAATATTAATCGAAATTGATTTTGTTGCATCGTTTTATGGATATCCAATCTTAATATTTCTGGTGATTTTTTTAAAACCACATCATTTTTAAGTCGCATCCATTCAGATAGAAACAATAAAGGCAGTAAAATATAGCCTTGTTCAATTCCCATATCCTTATAAAAAAAGAAATCCTGTAGTCCAATAATTGGATTAAAATCTGCTATAATTTGAGTATTGATAAGAATTATTAAACCAGATTCTATACATAATAGAAATCCCATTTTTAGCAACATACTCCACTTGAGATAAGCTTCAATTTCTGCTTTTTTTATTCTAGTAGGCAAAAACAAAAAACGCGCTAATTGATCAAAAATAAAATATAAAGCAATAAAATAAAAACTCCATTTCCAAAATAAAAATCCAATCAACGGAAGCGCGACATCGCCTAAAAGCGCTGCAATTTTTTCTTGTGTTTTCAACGTAATTTCTTTAAAACAGCAACACGATCTAGTGTTAATTGGAACTCTGGATTATATTTTAATACTTGTCCATAAGACAACAATGCATGAGAAATATCCTTTTTATCTTCATAAATCAAACCCATATTATGGTGCGATTC
>CANJQZ010000153.1 GCA_947476515.1 Flavobacteriales bacterium | reverse complement strand
GTACTACTTCCCTACCCAATTGATCTTTATAAGTCTTAATCGACATAAAATTATGACATGGCAGAAATCACATCATATCGCGTAATGATATGATATTTTCCATTTCCTAAATCGACTAAAACTGCTGGTGTATCGCGATTAATTAATTTGCAAATTTCATCAACATGCGAATTCAATTGAACTATTGGAAAAGCAGCTTGCATGATACTTGAAATCGGAGCATCTTTTAAGGTTGGATCTTCAACTAATAATTGATAAACACTTTTATCATCAATAGAGCCTACAAAATTACCATCCTTCATTACAGGAATTTGAGAAATACTAAACTTACGCATTGCTGCAATGGCGTGTGAAACTAATTCTTCAGCATATAAAGAAACAAGGGGTCTTTCTCCATGTTTCTTTACTAAATCTTGTGCCGTCACAAATACTTCTTCCAAGAAACCTCTTTCGCGCATCCAATCATCATTGAAGATCTTACCCACATAGCGACTACCATGATCATGAAAAAGTATCACAACAACATCATCTTCTTTAAGCTTATCCTTTAACTGCAGAACACCTTTGATTGCTGCACCTGCGGAATTACCAACAAAAACACCTTCTTCTCGCGCTAATCTACGGGTATAAACTGCCGCATCTTTATCGGTAACTTTTTCAAATAAATCTATCACATCAAAATCAACATTGGCAGGCAAGATGTCTTCCCCTATTCCTTCAGTGATATATGGATATATTTCATTTTCATCAAAAATTCCTGTTTCCTTATACTTTTTAAATACAGATCCATAAGTATCAATTCCCCAGATTTTTATATTTGGATTTTTCTCTTTTAGATATTTACCAACTCCAGAAATTGTACCTCCAGTACCCACACCTGCAACAAAATGGGTGATTTTCCCTTCCGTTTGTTCCCAGATTTCAGGCCCGGTTTGTTCGTAATGCGCCGTGCGATTAGATAAATTATCATATTGATTGACATACCAAGAATTAGGAATTTCAGTTGCTAATCTGCGTGAAACTTGATAATAAGACCTTGGATCTGTCGGTTCTACAGCGGTTGGACAAACAACAACTTCTGCACCAACAGCTCTTAAAATATCCATTTTTTCTTTTGATTGTTTATCGTTGAGAACACAAATCAATTTATATCCCTTAATGATTGCAGCCAAAGCCAGTCCCATCCCAGTATTTCCAGAAGTACCTTCAATGATGGTACCTCCTGGTTTAAGAACGCCAGATTTTTCAGCATCTTCAATCATTTTAACTGCCATTCTATCCTTTACTGAATTCCCTGGATTGGTAGTTTCAATTTTAGCAAATACTTGCGCTTTGATGTCAATTGCCAATTTATTGATTCGAACAATTGGAGTATTTCCTATTGTTTCTAATATGTTGTTATAAACTTTCATCTTGATTTTTGAACAAAGTTAAGCATATTTTCGACTAATTAATGTCCAATTACAAAAGCGAATCCTTGTTCAATTCCTCTAATAATTGTACTTTTGCTCTTCATGATTGAGTTTAAAAAAGTAGCCTATTACACGCTTGGATGCAAGTTGAATTTTTCAGAAACTTCAACCATTAGCCGTTTATTTGAAACCGCTGGCTACGCAAAAGTAGATTTCGAAGCTTGTCCGGATGTTTATGTCATAAATACCTGTTCTGTTACTGAAAATGCTGATAAAAAATGTAAGCAACTGGTAAAACGAGCCAAAAAAATCAATCCAGATTGTTTCATTGCTATTGTTGGCTGTTATGCCCAATTGAAACCAAATGAAATCGCCAAAATACCAGGTGTAAATATGGTTCTTGGTGCCAATGAGAAATTTAATGTGCTCGAACACCTTGAAAGAGAATATGCTCAAAATAATGAAGTTTTCATTTCTAATAGCAACATAAAAGAAGCAAAATCTTTCAATCCATCTTATTCTTTAGGAGACAGAACAAGATCCTTTTTAAAAATTCAAGATGGTTGCGATTATTTTTGCACTTTTTGTACCATACCATTGGCAAGAGGGAAAAGCAGAAACGCTTCTATTGCAGCAACTGTAAATGAGGCACAAAAAATTTCCAAGACAGAAGTCAAAGAAGTCGTCCTCACTGGAGTGAATATTGGAGATTTTGGACAAGGAGGAACAGAAAATTTCTGCCAATTAATCCAAGAATTAGACAAGATAACAGGTATAGACAGATATCGAATTTCATCTATAGAACCCAATTTACTGAGTGATGAAATCATTGAATTTTGTTTAAGAAAATCAGAACGCTTCGTTCCTCATTTCCATATTCCACTTCAATCTGGATCTGATAGATTGTTAGAACTCATGCGGAGAAAATATTTACGCGAAGTATATACCCACAAGGTTGCTCAAATAAAAAAAATACGCGCAGATGCTTGTATTGGCGTTGATGTTATCGTTGGATTTCCTGGAGAGACAGATGCTGATTTTCAAGAAACATTAGATTATTTAATTGATCTAGATATTTCATATTTACATGTTTTTACCTATTCGGAGCGTGCCAATACAACAGCCATCAAAATTGGAGAACCTGTTCCAATGGAAATCCGTAGGCAGCGCAGTAAACAATTGCATATGCTTTCCGATAGAAAAAAACGCCAATTTTATGAGCAACAGTTAGGGACAATTCGTACTGTATTAGTGGAGCAAGAAGAAGATGAAGGATTTATGTATGGATTTACGGAAAACTATATTAAAGTGAAAATACCTTATGAGTCTTCTTTAACCAATACCTTTCAAAGCATTAAGTTGAATAAAATAGACAGTGAAGGCATCATGCTGGGTGAAATCATTTCAAAAAAAGCTTTCGTAGCATAATATTAAGAGAACATGGAAACAATTTATATTACAAGACGAGAAACCTTTAATGCAGCACATAAATTATGGCAAGCGAATTGGAGCGAAGAAAAAAACCAAGAGGTTTTCGGGAAATGTTCCAACAAGAACTGGCACGGACATAATTTTGAATTATTTGTAACTGTTAAAGGGATGCCAGATCCATCGACAGGATTTGTTATGAATCTAAAAAGCTTAAGTGCTATTATTAAAGAGCATGTTATAGAAGCATTAGATCATAAAAATTTAAATCTAGATGTTCCTTTTTTAAGCGGGATTATGGCCTCTACTGAAAACTTATCTATCGCCATTTGGAATCAATTAGAAAAACCAATTGCTGAAGATGGTGGCATATTAGCAAAAATTAAATTAATTGAAACTGAAAATAATTTTGTAGAATACTTCGGAGGTAAAGAACCTTTTTAATGTTCAATCGTTTTTATTAAAAACAATATTTTGAAAGAAAAAGAATTAGAAGATCATTACAGATCTATTATCAGTAATCTTGGTGAAAACCCAGAAAGAGAAGGGTTGATGAAAACACCTGAACGAGTAGCTAAAGCAATGCAATTCCTAACAAATGGATATAACATTAATCCTGATGACCTCATCAAAAAAGCTATTTTTCATGAGGCCTATTCAGAAATGGTTATCGTCAAGGATATTGAAGTTTACTCGATGTGCGAGCACCACATGCTTCCATTTTTTGGTAAAGCACATGTTGCTTATGTTCCTGATGGGAAAATCGTTGGATTGAGTAAAATCCCTCGTGTTATTGACGCTTACTCAAGAAGATTACAAGTTCAAGAAAGACTGACAATTGAAATTAGAGATTGTATACAACGCACTTTGGAGCCAAAAGGTGTAGCGGTAGTTGTTGAATGTTGTCATATGTGTATGCAAATGAGAGGCGTGCAAAAACAAAATTCTGTTACGACAACAAGTGCTTTCACAGGATTATTTTTAAAAAATGATGCAACGAGAAAAGAATTTATTAATTTAGTACAAGCAAAACTACACTAAGATGAATGAAATTTTAGATAACAACAATGCGGTAACTGCAGCAAGCACTAGAGCTTTTTTTAGAAGTGTTTACACTTATATGTTTGGCGCTTTAGGTATTTCAGGAATTATAGCTTATTCAGCTGGGACACCTGATTTCGTTAATACCTATTTTATTTCAGGCAACAGTATTTCACCATTATTTTGGGTGGTTGCATTTGCTCCCGTTGGTTTAGGATTATTAATTCAAATGGCATACAATAAATTATCTCTAGGTTTTCTTACTTTTCTTTTCATTGCATACTCTGCTTTAATGGGTTTAAGCTTATCAACCATATTCCTTGTTTATGAAATGGGGGCGATAGCTTCTACCTTCTTCGTGACAGCAGGCGCATTTGCGGGAATGGCAATTCTAGGATATACTACAAAAACAGACTTGACTAAATTTGGAAGTCTACTGTACATGGTATTTATTGGGATATTTATTGCAGGTATTGTTAATATGTTTGTTGGAAGTGAGAACTTTAGTTTTATCATTGCCTGTTTAGGTGTATTTGTTTTCACTGGGCTTACAGCCTACTCCATGCAGCAATTAAAAGGTGTGGCGCAATCTTCGGATTATACTGAAGAGCAGCGAAATAAGTTAGCCCTAATTGGTGGACTTCAATTGTACATACTTTTCATTAACTTATTCTTAAGTCTCCTTCGCATATTTGGAGGAAGAGATTAAAAAAATTAGGCCGAAAGGCCTTTTTTTTATTTCCAATTCGTTGATACAACTATACTTTTTTTTAACTTTGAAAAAAACTTACTATGTCTGATAACTATTTTGATAAATCAACTGCAGCAGTTGCAACGATCTACACCATTGTCGCTTTGGCTATTTTAATTTCAATGCTTGTTTGGGGTTAATTTTAATTGGGTCACATGTACTAAGTTGACATCACATGGCTTTGGATGCACTCTTTTCCTGGTACATAGAAAAACGCATCTCGCGGATTACAAAATTCACTAATGAAGCTGAGTCTTGTCAAGCAAAAGTCTTGCATGATTTAATTTCACAAGCTCAAAACACCTCCTTCGGTAATACCTACCACTTTTCTGAGATAGAAGATTATGCTAGTTTCAAATCGAAGGTTCCCCTTGGTGATTATAACAGTCTCAAAAAATATATAGAACTCGCTAAGGAAGGAACTTCTGATGTTTTATGGCCAGGGAAATCAATATGGTTCGCAAAATCTTCCGGTACAACCGGTGAAAGAATGAAAGTACTTCCCGTTACTAAAGATGCACTTCACAACAATCATCAAGCAGGAGGAAAAGACATTTTAGCCCTATATTATAAAAATTACCCCTCCAGAAAACTCTATTCAAAGAAACATCTTGTTATTGGAGGAAGCGGTGAAATTCAATTGATTAATCAAGATATTTTTGTTGGCGATCTTTCTGCTATTATTGTCAAAAATCTACCTTGGTGGACAGAATACAGAAGAACTCCAGC
>CANJQZ010000152.1 GCA_947476515.1 Flavobacteriales bacterium | reverse complement strand
ATTTTTTTATATTTTGCAAGCTCTTGTTTCACAATGAATTCCTCTAAATGCTCACTGCACAATGCAATAGATTTTTTATCAATGTAGTCGGGAATAAACAAATCATACCCAGGCTGCTTGAAATTCAATTTCTGATTTTTTGCAGCATGATAAACAGAACCAAAACCTGTTAACACAAGAATAGCTTCCCGTTCTTCAATTTTCAATGCATTGGAGTCCAAGATGATAATATCTTTCGTCCAGGCATCATTACCTATCAAGACAAACAACAATACAATAGGAAGTAGCACTTTCATATTAGTTCTTATTGGTAAGCATCGTTTAAACCTATCCCTTTGAGGATATTCGGGATACATTTATCAACCCTGGCTGCTCTTGTTAAACTTTGTTTTGCTCCGCTAAAGTGAAGCAGATAGGCTCTTTGTCTGCCCGGAGTTAGGGACTCAAAAGCAACTTTTAAGTCAATATTTTCTTCTAATCTAATCTTGAACTCTTCCACCATTTTAAATTCCTCAGGTTTTTTGAATAGAATTTTTTCTCCATTTTTTTCGAGTTCAATGGCTTCCACAATATAGCTTATGATATCCTCTTGTTGATCGATGATCTCCTGAACATGGGTAAAACGAATTTGTCGATGCGCTTGCACATGTTCTGTCTGTTGAATCAAAATTCCTTTGGGATCTTTCAACAGGACACCTTTTACAAACAATAGGGCACAGTAGTTTTTAAAACCATGAATTAAGACCACATTATTGTTCTCAAAAGTATAGCAAGGAACGCCCCACTTTAAGACTTCCTCTAAGTCACAACTCAGTGTAATGACTCTTAAAAGCTCCATTTCTCCCTTCCACTTAATTTCCTTCGAAAAATAAAACTGCACTTTAGGATTCATAATTTGTAAGGTTTATTTAAAATATATAAGGAAATACAGCCTTTCTATTCTTGGGGTAATCTGGGAATTTATCTTTATACCATTGGTGGTGATTCAATGCTCTTGGCACTAAATTGGCGAAGGTCCAAATGGCAAAACTAAGCGCTGGAAGGTTCCAGGCAAGAATAGCAAATCCTGTCCATTCTATAATTTCTCCAAATAAATTGGGAGATGAAATCAGATCAAATAAAAATCCTTTTGGAATTTGATATCCTGTTTCTCCTTTTTTTCTTAAACCTATCAATAGCGTATCTGATGTCCAGTTGATGGCCATCCCAATAAAAAACAAACTACTTCCAATGATAAAATGCGGACTGCTTAGCCAAGCATCTGCATAATTGGCACCATCAGCTAATTCAGCCAAAAAGTAACCGTTCAATCCAGCATTAAATAGATTAAAAATTACTGCATTAAGCACAATGAATAGCGGCATTTTTTTATCTGTAGACTTGATCCGCAAGGGATAAATCACAGTGCGGTTAAAATAGTGCAAAATCCACATGAGGAATAAGATCCAAGTATAAGAATAGAGCGATTTAGAACCAAAGAATAAAAAATAACCCATAATCAAAAGAGAAGGTAATTCCATTAAAAACCAGCCCCATTTGTTATTAATAGACCTTCCATATTTGGTGGAAGTATGTCTGCCGAAGGGAGCTTTGATAAAAAACATGGTGACATGAACCGCGATTGCTAATCCAATCCATGAAAAGGTGATCATATTAAGCGTAGAAAGGGTCATAAATTATTTATTTTGAATTGCTATTGTCCGATAAATATCGAACTTTATTTTCTTTGTTTTTTATCTTGATACAAAAGAATGAAAAAATTAAGTCTCGTGTAGCGTACTTCTCGACTTACTTCGACTGGCTCAGCACAAGTCGCTCGATGAGCTCTCGAAAGACACAACGGAGAAAACGAATAGTAAGTTATTTTTTAAATGAAAGCTTGCATAAGGTAATGATTGTATTGAACTAAGACTTGGGTACCGTGAGGTAGTTCGATAGAAATCACCGAAACGGTCAAGTCTTAGGATTGGAGAGAATGAACGCATGCCACTTTCGAGTTTTTTTGCTACTTTTTTTGCGGAAAAAAAAGTAGGGGAAGTAATATTTTTTATGTCCAAATTAACGATTTTGAATTATTAAAAAAATAATATTTATCGGACCTTAATTATTAAAAATATCCCTAAGGGAATCTTGTAATGGCCGTGTTTTATGATGCAGTATCGATTTTGCTTTCTCATTATTCATTTCAGGATGTCCTTCCGTAATGGCAACAATTGACTCCTTTGTAAGTGATGGCGCTGTCTGGGTTATTTTACCTGCTAGCCAAACAAAAGGAAGGCTAAAAGTTAAAATCCAATTGGGCAATATCAGGATGGTTTTCTTTTGCTCACGCACCATTCCGATTTCTTTTGCCAAATCTTTGAAGCGGCAAAACTTTCCAGACAACAAGTAAATTTCTTTGTTTATTCCAAGTTCAATAGCCGCACAAATGGAAGTTGAAAGATCTCGAACATCCACTAAGTCATAGCCTCCCTTGGGAAGGAATAAGAATTTCTTTTTGTAGAATCCTTTAAGTGCCACCCCCATTTTAGAAGGTTTAAAATCATGAGGTCCTATAACACAACTGGGTCTAACTACCACCACTTCTAAGCCATCGGGTTCAGCCCCAGCAAGCATTATTTGTTCGCCTTGGGCTTTAGAGTAATCGTAGGCAAAATCTTTTTTCGTCTTATAAGGTCGCGTCTCATCATATGGCGTGTTGTGCGGCAAATCATGAACGGCATGTACACTGCTGACATGAATTATTTTTTTTACTCCAAGTTCCTTGGCTAGGGAAAGAATGTTTGCAGGACCTTGAGTATTGGTCTTATATACCAATCCATTTGGATCACCATTGATACTAATTATGGCAGCGCAATTGATTACATAATCACATCCAGTTAATAAGTTTCTTACCTCAGTTGGATTCAGAATATCGCCTTTAACCAATGTAAGTTGCAAGTCTTTTAGACTGGTAGCATCTGAATGATAAAAGGCTTTTACCGAATAGCCTAATTCAATTAGTTTTCTACAAACTACATTTCCAATGTGCCCACTGGCACCCGTTACAGCAACTGGTTTTTGCATAGACCTTAAATATAGGAATTAATAAATTATTCTGCGCTGAGATTTCTCTTGTATTTTTTATTGAAAATATAATAAGTTAACAAAGGTAAATGTCGTGTGATTTGCTCTGTAAATTTTCCTAAAAGTGAATGTGTATTTTTAAATTGACCGGATTTCACTTGAGACAACAGTTTACTTGCTGTGGTTTTTCTACTAACAGACATCTTTGATGATCGTATTGGCACTTCAACCCATTCTCCATTTGGAGAAAGAGTTTTTTTGTCTTTTTCATTTTCTGTAAATCCGACAAAGGCAATGCTAACTTTTACACCACTCGATTTTAATTCAACAGATAGACTTTGGGCAAAGGATTTAAGTGCCATTTTAGAAAGTGAATAAGCTGAATAGCCAGGCAGTCCATGGAAACCAGCAATACTTGAAATAAATAGAATATTTCCTTGAGTTTTCTTTAATTCACTTAATGCAGCTTTACTCGGCAAGATTGAACCGTAAATATTGGTGTCTATGATTTCTTTAAATGATCCAATTTCCATTTCATCAACCTCGCCATAACAAGATAATCCAGCGTTATTTATCAAGACATCTAAGCGGCCATATTTTTCTATAATTAATTTCATTAGGATTTTATTACTGTTTTCATTAGTAACATTTCCTTGAAATATCATAACTTTTTCTTTAAATGCTAAAAATTCTAGTTGCGTTTTTTCTAATCTTTCAAGATTTCTTCCTGTAAGAATAACAGTTGCACCATGGATCAATGCCTGAAGAGCCATTTCTTTTCCAATCCCCATCGATGACCCTGTGATTAATACTACTTTGTTCTTATAAAAAACATTCATTTTCTGTTATTCCTGTTTTAAAATTTGAATAAATTTCGGGATTATTTGACAGGTATAATTATCAAATTGAGCAAGTGAGAAATGGCTATTTGTGTTTTGCGCAAGTAAAAAAAATAGTGTTGTAGAATTTAATAGCTTGATTGCTAGAAACTTAATTACATTTGATCAAACCTAATTCAAATCCAAATGAGATATCTTTCCCTCCTTTTTGTAATCCTATTCAGTCAATGCATAAATGCTCAGACTTCGAGTACTTTTTTTGTCAAAAATAAATTTGATAACAGTGTCAAAAAAGTCTATTTCATAGGCGAAAAGGTAACATTTGAAGTAAGCAATTCAATGAATTATGACGCTAGAGTAAAAGGGGTAATAAAGGAAATAACTAATGATAAAATAAAGGTGGATAATACTTGGATAGAACTTTCTAGGATCAATACCATTATTGCTCAAAGTAATATCGGATTAGCGGGAATGGCTCTAGGTGGAGGTATCTGGATTAAGGGATTAAGCATGCCGAAATCGAGTGGTGGGGATGGTTTTATATTCATGGACCTTAGCGGATTAGAGAGAATTGCGGTAATTATTGTTGGTGCAGTGGTCACTGCTGCTTCCGCGGTATCTTTAGCATTAATTCATAAAAAATACCGACGCGAAAAGTGTATCTTTAACACCTTCGTGGCTCCAGTATTGTGACCGATAACATCTCCTAAATCCAATAAGAATTATTAATTAACGGAACACTTTATTAACGCAATTTCTTTTTGTCAAGATTTTTTATTCCTCCAAAATCTAATCGTCAATTAAAATTATTTTATAATTTTGTTCCGTCTCTAAGGGGTGCCTTTGACAAGGCTGAGATTATACCCATTGAACCTGATTTAGGATAATGCCTACGAAGGGAAGATGACTGTGCTAATTAATAACCATCCGGAATTAGCCCCTTGTTCTTGTGTAATTTGAAACAAATGAAAACAAGAATTTTTCTCAGTATCGGTTTTTTAGTATCGACTTTTTTCTCTTTTGGACAAAATAATTTTATGGGTGTCGTATCCGATGAGGACGGCAAACTTTTGGAAGGAGTGAAGGTTTGTATTCAAGCCACCAACTTCTGTACCCAAACCGATGCGCAAGGAAATTTTATTTTAGGACCTGTATTTGGTGATGAAAATACACTGGTTTTTGAATATCCAGGGTATAATCCAAGTTACAATGTTTATTATGCTGAAGATTATAATGTCTCATTAGAAATTCAGCTCTATAAAAGTTCCCAGACTTTAGAAGAGGTTCAAGTTTCTTCAACCCGAGCCTCTGCTGTATCCTCCTCTGCACTTTTAGTTGAAGAGAAAGGCCTAGAAAAAAAGGCTTTCGGACAAGATTTACCCTTCTTATTGGATGGCACACCGTCTTTAGTTACTACCTCAGATGCCGGAAATGGAGTAGGGTATACAGGAATGAGAATTCGAGGAGTTGATGCCTCTCGGATCAATGTCACCTT
>CANJQZ010000151.1 GCA_947476515.1 Flavobacteriales bacterium | reverse complement strand
CCCATGGTTTGTTGCGTTTCATAAGAAATTGGTTTGTTTGGATTTCCTTTTTTTATTTGATAATTGATTACCCCTCCAAATTGCGGCCCAAATTGTAGAGATGCCGCTCCCCTTGTTACTTCAATTTTTTTCAAAGCTTCCATAGGTGGAGTATAATAGGTTTCAGGATATCCAAAAACCTCTGAACTTATATCATATCCATTCTGCCTAACATTAAATTCCCATGAACGGTTTGGACTCAATCCTCTTGCCGCTACACCAGCTTGGATACCTGAACCATCATTTTCCCAGATACTCATACCAGGAACCTTCGCAAAAACCTGACGGGTATTATTGGTACTTAAGTCCGCATTAATTTTATCTAACTGTATTACTTCCGTTTTTTTTCCTGCATAAATAACATTCTCTTTTAAGTCTGGCATGCGCTCCACTTCGCCAAGAGATTTATTTTCTATTATGGTAACTTCTCTAAAGATGAATTTTTTAATGGAATCTTTTTTTTGAGCATATACTGCGGGAAACACTAAAATAATAAGGAAACTAAGTAATAGATTTTTTTTCATTAATGATTATTTAATTGGAATTTGGCTACTTTTTGTATAGGTGCAAAGTAAGGCATCGATTATACTTTTAACAATACCTAAAACAAGGTATTTTAGAACCATTCTAAATAAAGTCTGAGGAATGAAAACTGAATGGAGCGCATCTCGACTTATTTATTGCTTCTCTTAATTTTACAATAAAAAAGAAGCTTTTAGAAAAGCCATGAAAGATCTACTTAAAAAGTATATTTTTAGAAGAAAATCAATTACTTAAACCAACTTGAACTATTTGTCTTTCTATAAAAAAAAAGTACTCAAAATTCTAATGTAATTAAATCTTTCAATAGCCATCAAATAAAAATTCTAGGCTTATGGTTTACTAATTAAAAAGTTAATATTGTTTAATTAAATTATAAGGTTGATATTTGCTCCAATCAGCAAAAATATCAACTCTGTGAAAAAACTTATATTAAGCACTTTACTCTCTTTATTTTCTCTCTTCTTATTTGCTCAAATTCCTAACTATGTTCCTGCCAATGGACTCGTTGGCTGGTGGCCTTTTAACGGCAATGCGAATGATGAAAGTGGAAATGGGAATAATGGGACGGTTTATGGTGCCAACCTAACCACAGATCTTTCTAGTGTACCGAATTCGGCGTATATTTTTTCGAGTATTTCAAATAATTATATTGACTTTCAAAACTCTATTGGAAACTTTAATTCTGATTTTTCTATACAAATTTGGTTCACAATAAATGGAAATCCGGGTTATTTACTATCGAAAAGATCTGACGAGAATTGTACAAATAACTGGTGGGTTATTAATCCATTAGGTTTTGAAATATGCCAAGGCACATCCGGAAACAATCAAATGCTTCATGGTCAAATATTTAACCTAAATTCTTGGCACCTTATGACAGTTACACGCAACGGGACAAATTTTAGATTATATGTTGACGGAATTTTAACAAACAATATCAATTCAATTGTTAATTATCAAATTAATAATTCAGCAAAAATGCTTGCAGGCATTGTAAATGCTCCAATTAGTGGTTATGTCGCCAAGCACAACGGTAAAATCGATGATATCGGTATTTGGAATCGTGCTTTAACCGAATGCGAAATAAAATCTTTATTCAATTCAGGGCCTTGGCTAGATGTTAATGATATCAGCATTTGTCCGAATGATACTGGCATATTAATGGCTCAAACGGTTGAGAATGGCGGGGGTTTTCAGTGGAGTTCTGGGCAACAGACTCCCTCCATCAATGTCTCTATCCCTACTACAACCACATACAGTGTTGCCTATACCTTAAACGGTTTAACCTGCACGGATTCTGCAATTGTTACGGTAATTCCAAACCAAACTGCCTTTTTTCCTAGCGTTAATCCGATTTGTGAAGGCGACCCATTAAGCCCATTGCCAACAAGCTCCTTAAATCTTTTCCAAGGCACTTGGTCGCCGCCATTAAACAATTTACTTACAACAACCTACACATTCACACCAAGCCCTAATGTATGTGTCTGGGATACAACTACACTTACCATTGTGGTTAAACCCCTTCCATTACTAAGTTCTCAAGACATCAGCGTTTGTAAAGGACAACAAGTAACGGTTACCTCCGTTCCCAACATACCCAATGGAGCCTTCGCTTGGTCGAATAACACCACCTCAAACCAGTTCGTTGTCACTGCTGACTCATCCACCTTTTTTACAGCTACCTACACGGTAGATGGGTGCACTAGCGAAGCAGATACCGTTACTATTTTTGTTTATCAATTGCCGATTACAAGTATTACACCGAGCGGACCAACAACCTTCTGCGCTGAATCTTCAGTACAAATAAGCTCATCTTATACATACGGGAATGCGTGGAATACAAATGAAACAAGTTCTTCAATTATAGTAAGCTCATCGGGCAACTATGACCTCATTGTTACTGACTCCAATGGGTGTGTTGATTCAGCAACCATTTTCATTACTAATACAGGGATTACCTGCATTGAAATCGGTGGAGTATTTACGCCGAATGGGGATGGGACCAACGACACTTGGGAAATTCCAGGCATTGAAAACTATCCTGATGCGTCGGTGGAGATCTTCAACCGCTGGGGACAACAAATTTTCTATTCTAATGGATACAACACCCCATGGAATGGAACATATAATAACGAACCATTACCAACAGGGGATTACTTTTATATAATTGATTTAGGCAACGGTAATCCATTAAAGGGTGCGTTAACTATTAAAAACTAACTTATGCAAAAATTATTACTTTATTTTTTACTTTTTGCAGGAATTTCATATGGTCAACAACTACCCATTTCAAGCCATATTTTCCTCAATAAACATTTGATAAACCCATCATTTACTGGCCAAGGAAATCAAGCCAACATCCAAGTAGGATTTCGATCTCAATGGGTTGGATTTAATGGGTCTCCAAGAACCGTATTGCTTGGTGGTCAAGGCGTTTTAATGAATGGAAAGGTCGGAATTGGAGGATATCTTTTTAATGATTTTGCAGGGAATACCATAAGCACTACCGGTGTTATTATCCCTCTTGCATACCATCAATCATTCAAAGGAAAACATAATATTTCCATTGGTATTTCTCCAGTTATTGAGCAATTTTCTATGAACTTGCTCAATCAAGTTTCGATTAATCCAAATGATCCTGGACTCACGAATACAAACTTGAATCAAATAGTTGGAGACTTAAATCTAGGTGTTGCATACCGCTTTTCTGATAAGTTTAATATTGGAATTAGCGCACAACAAATTTTGCAAAGCAGACTCAATAAAATCAATCTAACCTCATTTGATTCAAATCGATTATCCCGACAATTTAACATGTTTGCTTCCTATAAGTTATTTAACAATGAAAAATTATCTATTGAGCCACAATTAATGATTAAATCTATTTTTATTACTCCTATTCAATATGACTTTGGGGTGAAAGTGAATTTACATAAGGCCATTGGATTTGGATTTTATTATCGAAGCGCTGATGCATTCTATGCCTTATTAGGTTATGATGGAAAAAAGATTGCCGCTTACTATTCCTACGATCTCACACGATCGAACATTAGGAATTACAGTTCAGGCTCTCATGAATTTACGCTTATATACAAATTCCAGATCAAAATTATTCCAGACACAGACAATGATGGTATTAATGATGACAAAGATGATTGTAAAGATTTAGCTGGACCAAAAGAAAATAACGGTTGTCCTTGGGGGGATAAAGATGGTGATGGTTTAAAGGACAATGTGGATAAATGTCCCGAAATTTCAGGGCCTGTTGAAAATAAAGGTTGTCCTTGGAGTGATTCGGACGGTGATGGGATACATGATGGTATTGATGATTGCAAAGACCAAGCCGGTCCAGTTGAAAATAGAGGTTGTCCATGGGGTGATAAAGATAGTGATGGCGTTGCGGATAACATAGATGAATGCCCCATGACGAAAGGACCTATAGAAAATAAAGGTTGCCCAATTGTAGAACAAAAGGTTAAAGAACAAATTACCAAAGCAGTGGATAACCTTGAGTTTGAAAATAATAGCGATAAGATCATTGCTACATCCTATCCTGCACTTGATGTATTAATAGTCTTGTTAACTGAAAAATCTGATTGGAGTCTAAACTTAGCAGGGCATACCGATAATGTTGGAAATGATGAATTCAACATGGATCTTTCTAAGCGTAGAGCGGAATCAATAAAAGCTTATTTTGTTGCTAAAGGAATAAATGCTTCAAGAATTACTACTGAATTCTTTGGGGAAACCAAACCAATAGATACTAATGATACTCCAGCAGGAAGAAAGAAAAATAGAAGGGTAGAAATGAAAATGGTCTTTAATTAAATTGTTTATGAAAATATTTGTTTTACTTTCAATGATATTTATCATTGAAACTGGATTAAGTCAAGTGTTCTTCCCTGATAGAAAAGTATATGCTACTGCAGGTAAAGAAATGAAAAATCAAAATCCTTTGGCTCTTTTTTGGCAAAATAATAAAATCATATTTACATTAGGAGAACCATTTTGTTCGGTGCCTGTGAGTCTAATTCAGAGTCGATGGTATAATTCTGGTTTTATTCAACCAGATGGCATTACCCCTATCGCACCCGGAACCTCTGCAATTATTTCAGTAACAGATCCATTTGTTATTGCACCGAATCCGGTAAATGATTTTGCATTAATTAAAGCACCATCCGAATGGGAAGGAAATGTTATTATTCAGCTTATTGATAACAGTGGTAAACTAATTAAAACATATCTCATGGAATCGAAAACCCTTTCGATTGATTTTCAAGAAGGTATTATACCTGGCATGTATTATTTAAATTTATACAATCTTGAGGGTACAATACTCCAACAAAATAAAATTATTAAAGTAAACTAAAATGAGAGAAAAAATCTTTTCTATTTATGTATTTATTGGCTGTTTTTGGGTATATCCTCTATTTTCCCAATCTCCTCCCGAGGCCATCAACTATCAAATGGTCGTTAGGAATGGCTCCAATCAACTTATTACTAATCAAAACATTGCTGTTCGTGCAAGGATACTTTCTGGCAGCCCCAGCGGAACGCCAGTTTATTCTGAACGACATCAAGTTCAAACGAACCAACAAGGTTTAGTGAATTTCGCTATTGGACAGGGTTCTGTATTATCTGGGGTGTTTTCCACTATTCCGTGGGGTAATAGCACAACCTTTTGGTTGGATGTTGCGGTAGATTTCGGCGGAGGGAGCAACTATATTAATTATGGAACGCAACAATTAATCAGTGTGCCATATGCCCTATATGCAAAAACAGCAGGAGCTATTTTATCTAAATGGATGAATGGAAATGGCGTGCCCAATCCTAATCAAGGAATTCAGGGAGATTATTTCTTGGATG
>CANJQZ010000150.1 GCA_947476515.1 Flavobacteriales bacterium | reverse complement strand
TTATATTTTTGTTCTGCAAACGAATTAAAATAAAATTGATAGTACCTTTACCAAATGTTAATAGAAATAGAAGATAAAATTATTTCCTCTGAAGTATTTGAGCGCAAATTTGTTTGTGATCTTGCTGCTTGCAAAGGAGCGTGTTGTGTTGAAGGCGATGCGGGTGCACCTTTAACGATGCAAGAAGTAGCTGATATAAAAAATAATTTAGAAGAAATTAAACCCTATATGAGGCATGAAGGAATTGCTCATATCGAGGAAAATGATATTTACTACCTATTTGATGAAAAAGAACCAGTAACATCCTTGGTCAATAATGCTGAATGCGTATTTGTGCATTTCGATGAGCAAAATATTGCTAAGTGCGCTATTGAAACAGCTCATTTAGCCGGAAAAATTGAAAATGTTAAACCACTATCTTGTCATCTTTATCCGATTCGGGTCAAAAAATACAACCAATTTACTGTTCTAAATTTTGATGAATGGAAAATTTGTTCCGCTGCATGTATTTGTGGTGAGCAGCTTAATATACCTGTTTATCGTTTTTTAAAAGCTCCTTTGATTAGAGCTTTCGGAACAGAATTCTATACGGAGATGGAGAAAATTGAGATTGAACTCAACAACATTGAAAAGTAGACTAACTTTTTAATTTATAGAAGCTATTAAGCAAAAAAAATGCCCTATTTAACTAGAGCATTTTTTTAATTTCTTTTTAATTAATGTTCTTCTTCACCATCCGCTAAAGGAACTGTTTGAGGGATAAAATCAACATCAGACCCAGGCTTTGAATAATCATAAGGCCAACGATGAACCACAGGTAAAGCGCCAGGCCAGTTACCATGCAAATGCTCCACAGGAGTAGTCCATTCTAAAGTTGTTGAGTTCCAAGGATTTTGAGGAGCCTTAGGGCCTCTATAAATACTGTAGAAGAAATTGAATAAGAACACTACTTGACCAAGAGCAGCAATGATAGCAAAAATGGTAATGATAACATTCAAGTCCATGATCATATTATAGGAGTTCTCATTGAATTCCATATAGGAAGAATAGTCATAATATCTTCTAGGAGCTCCGGCTAAACCGACAAAATGCATTGGGAAGAATACCCCATAGGCTCCAACGATAGTAATCCAGAAATGCACCCATCCTAAACGCATATTCATCATACGACCATACATTTTAGGGAACCAATGATATACACCCGCAAACATTCCGAATACCGCTGACATACCCATTACAATATGGAAATGTGCCACAACAAAGTAAGTATCATGTATTGCAATATCTAAAGCTGAATCCGCCAAGATAATACCTGTAACACCACCAGTAATAAAGGTAGACACCAAACCAATTGCAAATAACATTGCAGGAGTAAAGATTAAAGATCCTTTCCAAAGAGTAGTCAAATAATTAAATACTTTAACGGCTGAAGGTATTGCAATAAGCAAGGTAGTAAATACAAAAACTGAGCCCAAGAATGGATTCATCCCTGTTACGAACATATGATGTCCCCAAACAATAAAGGACAAGAACCCGATGGCTAAAATTGAACCAATCATTGCTTTATAGCCAAAAATAGGTTTACGAGCGTTGGTAGCAATAATTTCTGATGAAAGTCCGAGTGCTGGCAACAATACAATATAAACCTCTGGATGTCCTAAAAACCAGAAAAGGTGTTGAAACAAGATGGGTGAACCACCATGATTGGCAAGCATTTCTCCTCCAACAATAATATCAGAAAGATAAAAACTTGTTCCTGCTAATCTATCCATAATCAACAACAAAGCAGCTGACAACAATACTGGGAAAGAAAGTACTCCAAGGATTGCTGTTACAAAGAAAGCCCAAATTGTTAAAGGCATTCTTGTCATTGTCATTCCTTGAGTTCTTAAATTCAATACTGTAACGATATAATTCAAACTACCAATTAAAGATCCAGCGATAAAGATTGCCATTGAAAACAACCACAAAGTCATTCCTAAACCTGATCCAGAAATTGCTTGAGGAAGGGCAGATAAAGGTGGATAAATTGTCCAACCTGCCATCGCTGGTCCTGTCTCAATAAAGAGAGAACCCAACATTAAAAGGGAAGAAATTAAAAAGAACCAATACGACAACATATTCAAAAACCCTGAAGCCATGTCGCGTGCTCCTAATTGAAGTGGAATTAATATATTAGAAAAAGTACCTGACAATCCACCGGTCAACAAGAAGAATACCATTATGGTACCATGTATGGTAACGAGACCTAGATACATATCTTCTTTAAGAATCCCTTCAGGTGCCCAACGATTACCGAGAAAGAAACTTAAAAAGTCAGAACTTTCACCTGGCCAAGCCAATTGAATTCTGAAAAGAATGGACAACATCATTGCTACAAGACCCATAAAAACTGCAGTTATTAAAAACTGCTTGCCAATCATCTTATGATCTTGACTAAATATGTATTTCGATACAAACCCTTCTTCGTGGTGGTGATCATCATGGTGATCATGCCCGTGTCCTTCGTGTGCTACTGAAGCCATTGTTTATCTGTATTTAAATTAATATTATTTCTTAAGTGTAGTATCGGCCATTGCTGCAACTGCCGCCATCGGTGCCGGGAAATACTTAGATTTAAAGTTTTGTGTTGATTTTTGTGACATCCATGCTTTGTAGTCAGCCTTACTCTTAACTACGATGATCATTTTCATCTTATAATGCGCTCCGCCACAAATTTTATTACACAAAAGAATGTAATTAAATTTAGGATCCTTCATTTTGACACGCATTTCTTCGGTGGTCATTGTCGGTGTAAATTTAGTTCTTGTTGTCAAGCCAGGCACTGTATTGATTTGTGCTCTAAAGTGAGGGAAATAAGCGGAGTGTAATACATCCTTAGCTCTAAAATTAAACTCATAAGGTTTGCCTTTACACAAATAAAGAGTATCCTTTTGAATAATATCATCCCAAGCAAATTTATCTAATTTTGAATCGTGATGTGCTTTCATTTGGACCAATAACCGCAATAATCTTTCCTTTCTTGAAAGGTCAATTCTTAATGAATTCATGGTTGAATCATTAATTACTGTATCTCTATTATTTAATATTTTTTGAATTGCAGCAATCCCATTAGGACCTTTCATCATCACTTGAATTGCCGTATCAATAGTATTGGTTGTCAATAAAGCCAATTCGTTATTATCAGTTGTTAATTTATAATCAAATTTTCCCAAAACATTATCTGGTCCAGCATATCTTGCTGTCCAATCAAATTGCTTTGAAAATAATTCTATTCTTTCAGCTTCACTTCCTGACATACCTGTGATTTTATTCCAAGATTTCAATCCTAAAATTATAATCACTGCTAAAACCACAGCTGGGACAACGGTCCATAACATCTCTAATTTATTGTTATGTGGGTAATAAAATGCCTTTACACCTGGTTTACGAACATATTTAAAAGAAAAATAGAACAATAAAAAATTCGTAAAAAAGAAAATAATTATGATTACTACAAAATTAAGATTCAACAACCAATCTGTTTCAATACCTTCAATAGAAGCGGCGTCTCCCCTACCTGTCCAACCATATTTGAGCATTAGATAAATAAAGCCTATGAACTGAAAAAGCATAAATCCTAACATCAACCGAGCATTTAGAATATTGTCTCTATTACTCACTTCATGTTCGCCTGACTTCCGCAATTTCGTAGATAATTCATATACACGCATCAATTGCGCAAGGGCAATTGTACCAAGAATTACAACTATTAAAATTATCAATTTACTTTCCATCTCTTCTACAATTATAATTTATCAAATATCGTGGTGAACACTTTCATCTAAGAAAGGATGGTTCACTGGGGTTAAAGGCGCTTTGGTCAAATTTCTAAGAATAACGAATAAAAAGAAGCCACAAACCATCATTACCATACCAATTTCCAAAGCTCCAATATGAGCATTTACGCCTAAAGAACCTGCTGAAATCATTATATAAACATCTAACCAATGACCCGCAAGAATAATCAAACCAACCATTGTTAAAATTCCAGAGTGTCTTTTGGCATCTCTTGACATTAATAATAGCATTGGGAAAGCGAAATTGATAATAAACATAGCAAAATACAAGACTTTGAAGTTTTCAATTCGCATCATGTAGTAAGTTACTTCTTCACCAATATTTGCATACCAGATCAACATAAATTGAGAAAACCATAAATAAGACCACAAGAAAGAAGTTGCGAAAGTCCATTTTCCTAAATCATGAATATGAGAATCATTTACTTTAGGCAAGTAACCCAATTTTTTCAAATACAAGGTCAAAAGAACTAGAACTACCATAGTAGAACACCACATTCCAGCGAAAGTATACCACCCGAACAAGGTAGAAAACCAGTGCACATCTATGGACATTAACCAATCCCATGCTGAAGTAGAACTAAATACGGCAAAGAAAACCAAAAACATTGCTCCTTTCTTATAATTCTTAAAATGAAGTTCAGTACCACCGATTTTATCTTCTTCTAAAGATCTTTTTCTAAAACCTCTTAAAAAGATGATATAACATGCAAAATAGATCAAAGTTCGTATCCAGAAGAAAGCAACATTTAAGTAAGCGCTTTTATCTTGAATAATCTCATCATTAGCAACTGTTTCTGGATCCATCCAAATATAGATATGGGCTCCATCCATAAAGGTAATAATAAGAAGAACGAGTCCGAAAAGACCAATACCGTAAGGTAAATAACCAGCAACGGCTTCAATTACCCTTTTTACAGAAGCATACCAACCTGTCTCCGTTGCATACTGCAATGACAAGAAAAATAAGGCTCCCAATCCTAAAGCAAAAAAGAAAAATCCATTGATTAATCCATTGCTTAATAATCTTGTTAAAAAATGGTCATCCTTCATGCCCATTACAACACCAATTATCGTCAACAGTAAACCCACTGCTATTAGTAGCATCGTTACATTTTTCGCTTTTTTTGTAATTGTAAATTCCATACTGATATTATTTCGTTTTTTTAGCTGTTGAATCTGCTACCGCAGCTGTCATTGGTTTACCATTGGCATCAAACTTTCCGTAATCTGCTCTTTGGAATTGTCTTACATAATGCACTAGAGTCCAAATTTCTTTTTTATTCAAAATTGAACCATGAGCTCCCATCATGTTTTTACCATAATAAATAGAATAAAAAATCTGTCCATCAGATAAAGCAGCGCGCTCAGCATAAGCTGGAACACCTACATAAGCACCACTAACTACCATTGGACCTTGTCCGTCTCCTTTTTCACCATGACAGTGTTGACACATTGCAGTATATATTTCTTTACCACTTGCCAAAATCAATGGTGCATTGGCTGGCGTCATGGTGTAAGGATTTGTTTTATCTTCAGCAGCAAGTGTATATTCATCTGCCATACTGAAATCAAAACCAAAAAGACCATGTGTTTCTCTAAATACTAAACTTGCT
>CANJQZ010000149.1 GCA_947476515.1 Flavobacteriales bacterium | reverse complement strand
TTTTGTGATTTGTGTGGAATTTCCATTAAAATCTAGACGATAAATATGATTATAGCCATCCATTTCACTGGTTCGAAGAATAGAATTTCCATCTTTTAAAATCAATAAATTATCATCAATTTCAACATACGATTTAGAATTTTCTTCATAAATAACCTTATGTGCAAGAGACTTACCTGTTAAATCAACTAAATGATATTTCAACTGATTTTGATGTCTATTTAAAGTCTGCAGTATTAGTTTGTTTTGAGAGCCTGACCAAGATAATCGAGGAATATATTCATACTCTCCTAAATCGATATTCTTAATACTTGGTTTCTTAACGCTAACAATATGGGCAGTAACTTTACTGTTATCTTCTCCCGCCTTGGGGTACTTATATTTATAATTTTCAGGGTACAAATCATTATAGTAAGTCAAGTTGAATTCTTTAACTTCCTTTTCATCGAATTTTAGAAATGCAATATATTTTGAGTCTGGTGACCAGCAGTAAGCTTTAGTGATGCTAAACTCTTCTTCATATACCCAATCAGTTGTACCGTTGATGATTTTATTTCTTTTTCCATCTGTTGTTAATTTCGTGATTTTACCTGTTGGTAGATATTTAACAAATAAATCATTTCCAGCAATATAAGACACTGAATTTCCATCAGGTGAATATTCTGCAAGTGTTTGTGGACTGTGTGTATCGTCCAAAATTTGCAAGACTTTAGTTTTTATATCATATAAATAATACACCGCAGAATAACTTCTTCTATAAATGCTCTTTAAGGAAGTTTTAAATAATATTTTACTCTCATCCTTGTTAAATTCAAAATCATCATATTCAATTTTTACTCCATTATACAAAAGATTTTTACCTTCTAAGATACAAATTCCCTTATCCTCAGAATTTAAAATACTATACTTAAAGATAGAGCCCTCTTCATCTGTTTTTGTGTAGAGGTTGCCATCGGCCATTGATTTGAAGTCTTCCACTCCCTTGGCTATATATTCATATTTTTTCCAAATTTTCTCGACACTTAAGTCTTGAGAAAAAACGGCAAAGCTGAGTAGTGAAAAGAATAAAAGTAGATTTTTCATAAAAAATAATTTAGATCGCGAAGGTAAAAGAATTAGTTTATTTAATTTAGAGGTAATAAAAAATTAATGTGTTCTGGTCAAAACTCAAAAATAATTAGAAAAATAAAGTATACCTTTGTTAAGATTAAATAAAGAAAATTATGAAAACACTTTTTACCTTATTCACAGTTATATCATTAGGTGCAGTTATTGCTCAAACCAACTGTTCTCAAATATTTATTTCTGAATATGTTGAAGGATGGTCAAACAATAAAGCTTTAGAGATTTATAATCCAACAAGTTCAACAGTAAATTTAAGTCAATTCTTTGTTGCCCGTTATTCTAACGGCTCTTCTACTGCTACTGTAGCAAATGCTATTCAATTATCTGGAACTATCGCTCCTCATTCTGTTTATGTGGCTGTTTTACAAAAATTAGATCCACTTGGTGTTGGACAAGAAGCTCCTGTTTGGGATTCTTTACAAGCTAGAGCTGATGGATTCTATTGTCCTGACTATGCAGTATCTAATTGTTTTTATTGGAATGGTAATGATGCAGTGATGCTAGCAAAAGGAACTTTACCTAGTACTGCTACCACATTAATCAATGCAGCTAATGTAACTGGTTTTCAAATTATTGATTTAGTTGGAAAAATTGGTGAAAATCCAGCAAACGAAACTGGAAGTACTGCAAACAATGATGGTGCATGGTCTACTCAATTCCCTTATTCTACAGGTTTGGGAACTTTAGTAACAAAAGATCATTCCATGATTCGTAAATCTACGATTCAGAAAGGAGTTACTATGCAACCATCTTTCTTTGATCCATTATTAGAATATGATTCTATTCCTGCAGTAATTGTAAGACTAGACGCTAACGGTGATACTTTATTTGGAACAAGTGGAAATCCTATTCTTGATGGAAACTGGAATTCTTTAGGTGTTCATGATTGTTTATGTAATCCGGCTGGAATAGATGAAACTGAGAACCATGCACTAGTTGTTTATCCAAATCCAAGTACTGGTCTTATTAATTTAAAAAATTCTCAAGAGGTAAAATCAATACAATTAATCAATGCTCTTGGTCAGCAAGTAGCTGTTTATAATAATTTAAACAAAGCTTTTATCACTCTTGAATTAGACGGAAATAAAGGTGTTTACTTTTTGAAAATAAGTATGAAAAACGGAAGTTCAGAGATCCGTAGAGTAATCCTAAAATAAAACAAATTATCTAATTTTAAAAGGTCGGTAACGGCCTTTTTTATTGCAAAAAAGTTTTGATGAAAATATTTTACACCCTGTTTTTTTCCTTGATTACGATTGTCACCTTAGCTCAAAGCAGTGGAAGTATCAGTGGAAAAATTATCGATAATGCCAACCAACAAATTGTAGTTGGGGCGAAAGTGCAAGTTTTTACAAAAGGTTCAAATAAAGACATTATTGGAAAAAGTTTAAGTGCTATAACAGGTGAGTATTTAATATCCAATTTACCTTACGGGACTTATTTCATAAGTGTAAGCATGTTAACTTTTGAGACAAAGACATTAGAAATAACCATAGATAAGAAGCTTACTAGTAAAGACATTTATTTAGGATTAAATCAAGAATTTGAAGAAATCAATGTAATCGGTAATCTTGTTAAAGAAGGAAGGGTGCCAATTGCTGTAACCAAGGTTTCCGCTCAAAAGATTGCTGAAGAATTAGGCTCAAGAGATTTACCGATGCTTCTAAATGGAACACCCGGTGTATACGCTACCACACAAGGAGGGGGAGATGGTGATGCACGCATCAATGTTCGTGGATTTGACCAAAGAAATGTTGGGGTAATGATTGATGGTGTTCCTGTAAATGACATGGAAAACGGAGCAGTATATTGGTCCAACTGGTTTGGATTAGATGCCATCACCGCACAGATGCAAGTACAACGCGGTTTAGGAGCAACAAAAATTGCAATGCCATCAATTGGGGGGACTATAAATATTATTACTCAAGGAATAGGTAATCGCAAAGGAGGATCAATTAAACAAGAGTATGGAACCGGCAATTTGTTAAGAACGAGTTTTTCCTACAATACAGGAATGAGTAAGAATGGATGGGGACTCACTTTTTCTAGTTCTTACAAACAAGGAGCTGGTTGGGTATATGGAACGCCAAGTCAAGGTTTTTTTGGTTACTTAAAAGTATCTAAAAAAATTGATAGGCATTTGTTAACACTTTCCGGTTTTATGGCTCCACAACATCATGCGCAGAGAGCCTTCAATCAAGCTATTCAATATTGGGACACTGTCCAAGCAAGAAATAATGGGGCTATTATTGACACTAATGCCTTATACACAGACATGGGTATCCGTTACAATCAACATTGGGGTTATCAAACGGTTAATGGGAAACAAGAAATATTGAGTGAACGCTTAAATTTTTACAACAAGCCACAAGTAACTTTAAAAGATTTTTGGAAAGTAAATGATAAACTATCTATTTCCAATATTGCTTACTTATCTATTGGAAGAGGTGGAGGAACGAGCATCTTCAATTCCTCAGCTATACTTAGAGATTCTAACAATTTGATCGATTGGGATCAAATGATACAAGAAAACAAAGTCAATTCTTTGTTTGGAACACCAAATGTAGATCCAATTTATTCACCAACTTTAATAAAATCAAGTCAAATATTAATGTCAAGTATCAACAATCACTTTTGGACGGGATATTTGGGTCAATTCAATTATGCATATTCTAAGAAATTAGAAATCTCAGGAGGAATAGATGCAAGATATTATAAAGGAAGTCATTACCAAACCATTGCAAACCTATTGGGTGGAGATTACTTTGTTAGTGCTGCAGATAAAAATGATGCTAACCCCATGCAACAAGTAGGAGATAAAATTGCGAAAAACGCTTTTAATGCCAATAGAGATGGATTGGTTAAATGGGCTGGTGCTTTTGGTCAAGCGGAATATGCAAGCGATAAGTGGGCCATGTTTTTGAATGTTTCTGGAATTGTAAGTGGTTATAAAGGAATTGATTATTTCCAAAAAAAGGTCTTAACTATTGGAGATTCTGTATTTAGAATTGGCGCAAGCGATACGGTACAATACAATGGAAAAACCTATAATAATAGTTCTCCTGAATTGACTTATTTTCAAACTGCATGGAAATATTTACCTGGATTTACTATTAAAGGTGGATTAAGTTATAAGATCAATAAAAACTTAACCAGCTATGTCAACCTTGGTTATTTAAACAGGACGCCTCAATTTTCTAATGTTATTGATAACAACTCAAATTCCTTCTTTACTGAAATTATAAATGAAAAAATTCTTGCTTCAGAAGGCGGATTGAATTATGCCAACAAAAATTTTGGAATTAACTTCAATGCCTATGCTACGAATTGGCAAAACAAACCTTTTCCTTATGGTGTAGCAGTTCCTGACCCAAATGATCCGACAGAATTTATTCGTGTAAATATTAATGGAATGGATGCTATACATATGGGTGGAGAAGTTGACTTTGCTTATAATATTTCAAAGAAAGTTACTACTGACATGATGTTTTCTTATGGGAATTGGATCTGGAACTCCACTAAAACAGTAATTATTCCTCAGTATGATTCTCTTAAAATTAGTTTTGATGCCAAAGGAGTGCATGTTGGAGATGCTGCGCAAACTGCTATTGCAGGGTCTATTAGATATGAACCCTTCAAAAACTTTTATGTAAAAATGCAATGTCAATACTTTGATCGTTATTATTCCAATTTTGATCCATTTACCTTGCAAGGAGCGAACGGTGGAAGAGAATCATGGATGATGCCTTCTTATTTATTGATTAATTTCTTCACTGGATACAAGTATTCGTTTGAAAAATCAACCTTAATCATGAATGCCTCTATTACCAATATTTTAAATTCAGTATATATTGCAGATGCAACTAATAATGGTAATGGAATTTATAATAACTTTGACGCCCAATCCGCTCAAGTTATGTTTGGACAAGGATTTAGATTTAATGTTTCACTAGGTTTACAATTTTAATTAAAATAAAATAACATGAAAAGAATTTTACTATTTGGATTGCTTACCCTAAGCAGTTTTATTGGAACAAGTCAGACCATTTCAGATGTCCGAAATATGGGTATCGGCCAAACTGTAACTGTTACCGGTGTGGTAACCAATGGTTCAGAATTAGGGAACATTCGTTATATTCAGGATGGAACGGCTGCAATTCCTGCCTATGGATCTAATTTGAGTGGTGTACTAAGAGGAGATTCAATTACAGCGACTGGCGTATTATTTGATTTTAGTGGATTGTTAGAAATTTCTCCCACCACTAGTTTTATAAATCATGGTCCAACGACTCAAATCATCGCGCAAACAATTCCAATAACTAGTGCGGCAGAAGTTTTAGAAGCACAATTGGTTAAAATCGAAAATGTAACATTCGTTCAAAC
>CANJQZ010000148.1 GCA_947476515.1 Flavobacteriales bacterium | reverse complement strand
GAAATTGAAGACGATTGGCATAATTTTTCTGCATTAAATTTCCCAGCGGAACATCCTGCAAGAGATATGCAAGACACTTTCTTTATTCAAAAAGGGGTGGAGGAAATGGCATTAAGAACCCATACAAGTTCTGTGCAGGTGCGCGTTATGGAAAGTCAAGAGGCTCCTATTCGCACCATATCACCAGGTCGAGTATATCGTAACGAAGCCATTTCGGCTAGAGCTCATTGTTTCTTTCATCAAATCGAAGGACTCTACATAGATAAAGGGGTTTCTTTTGCTGACCTTAAACAAACCTTATTGTATTTTGCGAAGGCAGTTTTCGGAGAACAAGCACGCATTCGCCTGCGCCCTTCCTATTTTCCATTTACAGAACCAAGCGCTGAAGTAGATGTGTCCTGTACAATTTGCGATGCAAAAGGATGTAATGTATGCAAATATAGTGGTTGGCTTGAAATATTAGGTTGTGGAATGGTAGATCCAAGTGTACTTGAGGCAAGTGGCATTGACTCTAAAATATATTCTGGCTTTGCTTTTGGAATGGGTGTTGAACGCATAACCCAACTCAAATATAAAGTGAATGATTTGAGACTTTACTCAGAAAATGATTTAAGATTTTTAAAACAATTCAATAGAAAGGGCTAAAATGGGATTTTCTCCAATAAATAATCATCAAGAATTTGATGCAATACTTGAAAAAAGCGCTTTACAACCTCAAGTTATATTTAAACATTCAACACGCTGTTACATTTCTTCAAGTGCCTTAAAAAGAATGAATACATGTATTGAAAACCCAAGTGCTACTTATTCATTACTTGATTTAATTGCTCATAGAGAAATTTCTAGTGCGATTGCAAGTCAATTAAATATTGAGCATCAATCACCTCAAGCGATTCTTATTTCAGAAGGGAAAGCCATCAAGAGTTGGTCCCATGAGAAAATAGATGCGGAAACAATTTTGTTATCCATAGAACAATTAAAAGCATGAAAAAATATTTAGTTATTGGCGGAATCATACTGCTTATTGCCGCATTAATAGTCCCTTCTTTTATTAATAAAAATACAATAGATGAAGTTGAAAATAAATGCCATTTCGGATTTAAAGAAAATCTAGCTATTTCATTTGGACAAACGGCAAACATTCCAATAATAAGTACTGAAGCAATGCGCTCCATTGAATTGAGATTAGGTGACAGTCTCCTTTATTCTTGGAAGAACCCGGCACTTAATTTAAAATACACTTTTGATTCTGCACCTTTAAATTTAGGGGCTTATCAATTTATCATAATTGCAATTGATTCCGACGGAAATGAAGTGCGGGACGAGCGAATGGTTCGTATTTTATCGGATGTAGTTCCTGAAAAATGGGGCGTTCAAATAGACAAAGTATATCCTCACAACGATTCTAGTTTCACGCAAGGTCTTGCTTTTGAAGGTAACACAATGTTTGAAGGAACAGGTGATCCTAATCAGACAGGCAGCACTGTGGTTGGAGCAGTAGATTTGGAAAACGGTCGATTTTTAAAGAAAATTGGTATCGGCACCCCTTATTTTGGTGAAGGAATTACTTTACTCAACCAAGAATTATTTCAAATTACATGGACCAATCAAAAATGTTTCGTGTACGATACTAAAACCTTAGTATTAAAAAGAGAATTTGAATATGTTGGAGAAGGATGGGGACTTTGTACAGATGGAAAAAGTCTCATTATGTCTGATGGTTCTGAAAGGATTACTTTTAGAGATCCTAATACATTCGAGGCTATTCGAACCATTGAAGTTTACACCAATGAAGGACCTATTTCTAAACTGAATGAATTAGAATATATTGATGGTTTCATTTATGCTAATATCTGGACCAGTAATCTAGTAGCAGTGATTGATCCCGTTAAAGGAAAAGTTATTGCAGTTATAGATGCTACCAATTTAGTAGTTGAAGGCAAGGGAAAAGGAGAAGTGCTCAATGGAATTGCTTACAATAAAGCATCTAGCAAAATGTACATGACTGGAAAGTTTTGGCCTAAATTATTCGAGGTCAAATTAATCAAAGGAATCAAGGCAGTGTAAAGGGAATTGCTTTTGAATTATTAATCTTTCCTTTTGGAGAAATACTTTGAAAAATCAAAAGATATTTACCGGATTTTACATCTTGAAGTACTAAGAAATCCTCATAAAAAGTAGTCCCGTTTTCTTGGATTAGATTCCATGACTTGACCATATTCTTTTTTTCCGCATCCCAAATTTGCAAAGCATATTTTTGATCTGGAACGCCACTAAACTGAATTTGAATTGTTTTGGGTCCGTAGGGCAAAACACTTACAAAACCATGGTCTTTTTCCATTTTTTTGCGCGGATAACTATAGTTTTTTCCTTTTTTCAATTGAGCATTATTAATACTTCTAGAATTAATTCGAATCAAATCTTCAGATTTCGATTGAAACTTATCTAAAGGAAGTGGAGCCCAATTATCGTCTAATTTCCATACCCTCATGTAATCAATTTCAAAAGTGCCAGGAAATTTTGTTTTTTCATCTGGACCAGGAGAAAACGGACCCCCATCTTGTGCAACAGCCATATTTGCTATCAAGTTCATTTCTGTCTTAAAATCTCCTTTAAAATGAGCAATTGCCTCACCATTGAGATAAAATGTGATATACCCGGGCATCCAAATACCTGAAAATATAGCCCATTCTCCCGCCAATTCTTTGTCTGCTTTTATCCATGCACCCCATGGTTTTTTATTTCCAAAGGGTTTCCGCGGGACTTGATCACAACGATCTGGGCAATGAATATCTACATGAACCTGATTCGTTCTCTCCCCTTTCATTTCCATGAAGTCAATTTCCTCATTAGGATTCCCCCCATACAACCAAAATCCTGGCCACAGACCCCTTCCTTTAGGGACCCTGCAACGGCATTCAAAGTAGCCGTACTTAAACTGCTTTTTGCTCCACAAAGCTGCCGTCAAATAATTCAGTTGCATGCTATTTCCCTTCATATTAACCTGATATTTTTCCAATTGCTCTTTTGGTAACATCCAGTCTGGGAACTCACGCCAAGCAGAAGTTGTATCAACGCTAAGATGAATAAATTTACCATCTGTTTTTACCATTTCAGGGGCAGCATATATTCCTGCATCCAAGGACAAACCGCCCCAAGGATAATGATCAAACCAAAGTGACTCGTCTACCTGTTGCGCATTAAATTCATCGCCAAAATGATAAGACCAAGAGCTTATTGTGTCATCTTGGAGGTGCCATAATACGGGTGGTATTTGCGAATGACAAGTAAAATCGAAAAATAAAAAAATTATAAAATACCGCATAGAATTCTTTTTTTATTCAAAAATATAAAGCTTATTCTTTCAAAATACCTACACAATCAAATTTTCTTTACTTCGTTTTGAACAGATGACTTATCTTCGTGAGGTATGATGCGTTGCTTGCTTGGCATTTTCTTTATTACCTATACTTTTTTTGGATATTCCCAAGAAAACTCCCTGCGTCAAAAAAAAATAATCTGCTCCAATAAACAGATTCAAATAGACACCCTAAGTATTTATCCCAATTCCTTTTTTGCCCTCTATCGCGGCGACACCTTGCCTTCCTCTAGCTATTATTTATCAGCGAGTCCCGCGCAATTCAAGCTATTGATAAATATCACAGATTCCCTAGAAATCACCTATCGCGTTCTGCCTTTTAATTTATCTAAATCCATGCAGCGCTTTGATTCGACTGTATTATTTAAAAGAGGAATTGATGAGAGGGAAAAATTTCAAATTGTTACTTCCTATAGTGTTAATGATGTTTTTGGTGGACAAGAATTGAATAAAAATGGAAGTGTATCACGAGGAGTAAGTTTTGGAAACAGTCAGGATTTGGGGATAAACTCAGCTTTGAATCTTGAATTATCTGGGAATCTAGCTCCAAATTTAAAACTCCTCGCTGTTGTTTCTGATGCAAATATTCCAATTCAAGCAGACGGGAATACCAATAAATTACAGGAATTTGATCAAGTATTTATTCAAGTTTACAATGATGACCTAAAACTAAGTGTCGGGGATTTTTGGCTTTCCAAACCTCAAGGATACTTTATGTCTTATAAAAAACGAGCCCAAGGAATCACCAATGAATACCAATTTAGAGATCAAAAAAATGGTTTATGGCAAACACAAATAAGTGGTGCCTTATCGAAAGGGAAATTTAATCGACAGATTATTCAAGGTATGGAAGGAAATCAAGGTCCTTATCGGTTAAATGGTAGTGAAAACGAACCCTTCATTATCATTTTAGCGGGAACAGAACGCGTTTTTATAGATGGAAAACAATTAGAAAGAGGACAAGCATACGACTATACCATTGATTACAATTCATCTGAATTGATCTTCACTTCGCGACATTTGATCACAAAAGACAGTAGAATTGTCGTTGAATTTCAATATTCAGATCAAAATTATGCCCGATCATTATTTCAAAGCAGCATTGTCTATACAAGAAAAAAGAACTCCTTTTGGCTCAATGCCTACAGCGAACAAGATGCAAAAAATCAATCCCTACAACAAGACCTAAGTTCAGCTCAGAAATATTATTTAAGTCAAATTGGGGACAATTTAAATTCGGCTCGCATCAGTAGTATTGATTCTATAGGATTTTTTGACAATCAAGTACTTTACAAGATGATTGATTCTTTAGGGTATGATTCTGTTTTAGTCTTTAGTGTTGATCCAGATTCAGCAGTTTACCGAAGCGTTTTTCAGCAAGTTGGTGCAGGGAAAGGTGATTATGTATTAAATAATTATAATGCAGTTGGTAAAGTATATAAATGGATCGCACCCATTGGCGGGATTTCGCAAGGGGATTATACCCCTTCACGCATCATAATTACCCCTAAGCAAAAACAAATGCTTAGTGCTGGATTAAAATTAAGTCTCGCCAATAATCTAAAACTAGAAAGCGAATTTGCATTAACAAGTAATGATTTAAACACCTATTCTAAAATAGGAAATCAAGACAACTTTGGTCTATCACAAAAAACTAAAATTCAACATGAGGTGCAATTTAAAGATAGCACAAAAGGCTGGCGCATCGAAAGTAAGGCCGAAATTGAATTGCTAAATAGTAACTTTTCGCCTATCGAACAATACAGAAGCGTTGAATTTGATCGAGATTGGAATACACGCAATAAAGGATACCTTGGACAACAGATCATTAGTTCGATTGGTACTAAGATACTTCAAAAGAATAAAGGATTTCTTCAAATTATGGCTCAGCGTTATGATATTGGAAACAATTATAATGGACAAAGAGTTTTTTCAGATGGGAAATGGAAAAAAAATGGCTGGGATGCCAAATGGGATGCGAGTTATTTATATTCAGCAAGCAGTGGAAATAATCCATTTATCCGACACAGAGCCACACTTTCAAAAGATTTTGGGAAGTTTAAAATTAGTTATAAAGACGATCACGAGAACAACAGATTTATTGATTCCAATCAAGTACTCAGAAACAACAG